>NZ_QSBB01000018.1:0-43773 GCF_003465595.1 Collinsella sp. AF05-9 | reverse complement strand
TACCGCCTCGCGGTGACATCGTTTTTATGTCAACCTTGGTCTAACAGAGCCTACTTTTTTGGCAGCGCATGCCATCAAGCAGCTGCGCGAAGAGCGCGGCCTCACCCAGCGCGCCCTGGCGGAAAGCCTTGGCGTGACCGATAAAGCTGTCAGCAAGTGGGAATCCGGCCGCGGCCTTCCCGACATTTCCCTCGTCGAGCCTTTGGCCCAGAGACTCGGCATAAGCGTGGCTGAGCTTTTGGCTGGTGACATTCGGGCCAACGCCAACCGTGCAGGCAATATGCTCAAAGGCGTCTTTTACGTTTGCCCTATCTGCGGAAACGTTGTGCACACGCTCGGAGAAGGCAGCTTTAGCTGCTGTGGCTCCACGATGTTTCCCCAGGAGGCCGAAGAGCCGGGCGCGGACCACGCCTTTTCCATCGAGCGCATCGAGGACGATTGGTACGTCACGCTCGATCATCCCATGACCAAGGATCACTACATTAGCTTTGTGGCATATGCGACTATGGACGGCATCTGCTTTAAGAAGCTCTATCCAGAGCAATCGGTGCAGCCGCGCTTCCATATTACCGGGCGCGGCAGGATATATCTTTACTGCAACCAACACGGACTCTTTACGTCGCTGACGCCTCGCAAATAACGGCTGTCTATCCGCCCTCCTCATGCGTTCCCAGGGGACCCAAAATGAGCGTGGATAATCTCCCGGTTTTGGCCTGTGTGCGGGCTCAAAGTGGGAGATTATCCACGCTCGCTAGGTTGGTGTCCAAAAATCCACGCTCGTCGCTACTTGAGTCCGGGCAGGCGGGTGTAGGGGAACGAGCGCTCTAAGAACTCGGAGCAGCGGGCGTAATCTTTGGCAAAGTAGCTGCTATAGAGCGAATCGAGTACGTATTGCACGGCGATATGGCTGGCGAACTGCGTGATGCGGTGCGTCATGCTCTCGTGGTCGCTTACCGTGAGATAGGCGGCAAAGCCGGGGTGAATGCGGGCACAGTACGGCGTGCCGATGACGATGACCGGGACATGTCGACTGCTAAGGATCGGCAAGATCTCCTTGAGGTTGGGGGCAAGGCCGCTGTAGGAGATGATGATTGCCACATGGTCGGGACCCGAGGCGAGCGCCGTGCGCACCTGCGCCTCGACGCTGTCGTGGCACGTCGCGCTTTTGCCGGCGGAAAGCAGGCGATCGCGGAACATTCCCGCTGGATACAGGTTATGCGAGCCCGTGTAGATGTCCACGGTGCCGGCGCGCATGATGAGCTTGGCGGCGTGGTCGAGCTGTGCAGGGTCGAGCAGCTCCTGCGTTTCGGCCAAGGTGGTCTGGTAGAGCCCCTCCATGCGCTCCATCACCTGCGCAGGGGTGGAGGTGGCATCGAAGGGAAAGTTGATGTCCACGTCGCGCCGGTTGCCCGCCTCGGTCGCCTGGCGGATGAGCTCGACCTTGAGGTCTTTGAATCCCTCGAGGCCGAGCTTTTTGCAAAAGCGGTGCACGCTCGCGACCGAAACGTTGGCGCACGCGGCAAATTCCTTAATGGAAAGCCCGCGCACATCCTCGCCCATGGCGAGGGCCGTTCGCCCAAGTTGTTGCTCGGTGGGGGTGAGGCTTTTGCCCTGCGTGATCTTCCGCCTGATATCCATATGGCTCCTATGCGTTTGCGTCGCGATAAACCAATCATAGCGATAAATAAAACGTTCGGCTTGGCTGGGAGTTTTGGTCCGCCGGTCTATGAACGACGGACCGCTCGACGCTGCGCGGGCCCTTGGCACGGCACCTTGGGCTTCAATCGTCGGGCGCGTGCGGAAGCACACATCCCTCCTCTTTCGGCCCAATTTGCCGCACCAGGGGCCCGCTCGCTGTTGTGGGCTCAACATAGGGCGCTGTCCTTGTTGGGCCGTTTGCGCCCGGGGCGTTACCCGAGCACGCGTACGGGCCCCAAGAGACCGCTGGGCTCGGAGGGCTCGGTCATGCCGAACACGTCGGGGACGGCATGGTCGAGGGTGTTGATGATATCGATCGCAAGCGCGTGCTCGCCGGCCAAAAGCGCGCCGGCCTCAAAGCAGTAAGGCGGACAGATGCGCGTGCCGAGGGATTTGCCGTCGAGGGTGACGGTTGCGGTCTCAAAGACCTCGCCAAGGTCGATGACGGTGCGGGTGGCCGCTTCGCCCAGGACAAAGGAAGCCTGGTAGCGGAATGTGCCGGCCTTGCCGGGGAACTCGGCCGAGGAAAGGTCGTGCAGGTCTGCAAGCTCAACAGACTCGCCAAAGGCATCGGTGCCAGGGGCAGAGAAGGCAACCGCCCAGGGCCCGTCGACGCATGTGGCTTCGTCTTCGGCGGTTGCCACAGCAACGGAACCTGTAGCCCCAAGGACCACGATGCAGCTCTCGTAGGGAGCCAGCTCGAGCGTGCCGTCAAAGGCGGCGGGCTCGGTGCCGTTGAGCAGATCGAGGCGCGCGCCTGCAACGGGTGTGCCGTCGGCAAGCGCAATCTGAGTGGAGATACCCTGCTTGGGATGCTCGTTGACGAGCATCAGATAGGTCTCGCCCGCCCGCTCGTAGCGCAGTGCGCGCAGCCAGGGCTGGGGCTCGGCGCAAACCACGGTCTGCATGCCGGTGTTGGCAAGTGTGTCTGCGAGCTCGGTGGTCGCCAGGAGCTTGATGCCGGCGACCGCGGCTGCATCCAGGGAGGCAAAGCCCTCGCGACCTGCAGTGTCACCGTCGTAGCGCTTGTTCGGCAACTCATCCAGCGCGTACACGGCAACACCTGCGGCTGCGGCACGCGCGGCAAAGTCGAGCACGGCTCCGCCGACAAACTCGGCTCCGGGCATCACCAGGCAGCGGTATGCCTGGCCGTTCACGCCAAAGCCGCTACCGTCTGCGGCAATTTCAACGGCATAGCGCCCTGCGTCCTCAAATGCCTCTGCCGGCACGATGTCAAAGTCGACCTGCGCGCGCATAAGCTCGGAGGCGGCATGCTGCATAAAGTTCGCCTCGCCTGTCCACTCGGCGTCCGCATGGTAGAGAAGCGCCACCGGGGTCGTTGCGCGCCCGCCGCTCAGCAGGCTCGCCGTACGGTTCATGTAGCTCATGAGCTGCCCAAAGTGTGCAAACTGGGGGTTTTGGCCATGCGCATAGAAATGCGGCGGGCAGTCCCAGTCGGGGAAGGCGGCCATGCTAAAGGCATGCGGCACAAACCAATTGACGCCGCGCACCAAAAAATGATCGGCGATCCACTTCATCTCGCGTAGGCCTTCGTGCCATCCAAATGCGCCAAAGACCTCGGCCATGCAGCGCCCCTGCTTTTTGGGATCGAGGTGTGCTGCCGAGGAGCCCAGCTTGGGCAGCACGTAGTTATAGAACTCGAGGTCCCACACGCCGCGTCCGTAGCTGTGAAGGCCGCGGTCCATGCCGGGTACCAGCTGGTTGATCACGATGTCGACGCCCGCCATGTCCTGACCGCCCACGGCGCGGAAGTAGTGCCCGGCGCCCACGCCCAGGCGCGCGTGGCAGTCCTTGTCCTCGATAACGTGGCCGATGTACTGCACGCCGCGCGCGCGGCACCAGTCTCCGAGCTGGTCGCAGAAGCACTCCTTATAGAGGGTGCTCGCGATGTCCATATAGACGTGGCGTACGTGCGCGCCGGCCGGCTCGCGGTCCCACAGGTGCGGGAGCTCGGCCAGGTAGCGCTCGCCCAGTGCCGCGCGTAGGCGACGCTCAAGCTCGGCCGACCAGGGTAGGGGCGCGGTGGCCTTGCCGATGAGCGTGTCCGAGATGCCATCGGGGCCCGTGGTGCCCTTCTCGTTGGCAAATCCGGGCTCATCGGAGAAAAAGCCCAGGATCGTCTTGCCAAACTCATCGCCCAGATGCTCAAAATGCGGCTCGTAGACAGCATCGATGAGCTGCGCCACCGAGGCGCGGTCGACCATATTGATGTAGTCCTCGTTGTAGGAGGTCTTGCCGCTCGTGAACATCACGCATGCCTGCGTGAGGCCCGCAGGTGCATCGAGGACCAGGCGGCTGGGGTTGCCGTCTGCATCGTCGATTACTCGGTAAGCGACGTCGACGGGGCTGCCGTCCTGCATAAATGTCACGCCGTAGAAGCGCTCCGTTTTGTCGAGCATGTTGGCGAGCGCGATGCTCGCGGCGGACGTGGGGCCCACGATGTCGAACGTGCGGTGCGTGAGCACGATCTTGCGGAGCTCGGGCACGGCCTCCTTGACGGCGCCGTTGGCAAAGCCCGTGGGGAAGTGCGCGTCGTCCAAGATCCAGAGCTTAAGGCCCAGCTGCCTGCACTCGTCAATGACAAAGCGCAAGTCGCGCCACCAGCCCTCGCCGCAAAAATCGGGGTGTGGGCGGCTTTCGAGACAGACCTCGTGGATGTCGGCGCCGGCGATCTTTTCCAGATACTCGGCAATGGTCTTATGGCTCTCGCCCTTCATCCACAAAAACGGAAGCACGTGGTTGTCGTATGTGCCCTCGAGCACCTGCTGATAGTACGCGGTCATGGATCCTCCTTGGCTCGATCGATCTGCTGCATAGCACAGATTATGGACGCGTCGGCGCGTTCTGCTAATATCTGAATCACGACGAACTATGACCAAATCAACGATTGGCAAGCCATGGAGATCGACGAGCTCGAGCGTAGGCTCAACGAACTGAGCGCCAGTGAGATCGCTTATAAAGACGGCATGGCATTTGATTGGTCGATTATGACCGAGCATGTCGAAATCGACGGATGCCCAGTGCGCAAGATTGGCCAGCCAGGGTTTGCCTATGCCCAGCCCGGCATGCCGCGTGGCCTGACGATAAGGAAAAACTCGCGCTTTAATGCAGTTCCCGAGCACGTGCATGATTACGTGGAGCTGAGCTATGTGTATCGCGGACGCTGCCCGCAGACGGTGGCGGGGGAGAGGCTCGAGCTGGGCCGCAACGAGGTGCTTTTGCTCGACGCCCTCTGCCCGCATGCCGTGGCGGCGCTTGGTGAGGACGACATCATGCTGAGCATGACCGTTTCACGCTCTTTTTTGCGCCGGAGTCTCGAGTCGAGCCTCTCGCGCGAGAGCGCGGTCTCGCGGTTTTTGTTCAACGCGCTCAACAGCGAGACGGACCATCGGGGCCATGTCCGTTTTCATTGCGGCGAGAGCCGTCGGATTCGGCGCTACATGCAGGAGATGCTCTGCGAGCTGTACGACCCGAGCCCCAACGGTCCCGAGATCGTCTTGCGTCTGTTTCAGCTGTTTTTGGCCGAGCTCATGGATTGCTACGAGCGCGAGCTGGTGCGCGGCGCGGCGGACGGCGCAGCGGGGCCCACTGCCCTGGTGACGGGAATGCTTGGCTATATCGATCGCGAATTCGCTGCATGCTCCCTCGAGGGGATGGCGGCGGAGTTTGGCTTGAGCCCTAATTATGCGACGGCGCTCCTCAAGCGGCATGTGGGCAAGACCTTTAGGCAGCTTGTGCAGGAGCGACGCCTGGTACGTGCGGCCGAGCTTCTGCGCGGCGGCGCCACGGCCGGGGCGGCTGCGCATGCGGTGGGCTATGAAAACATGAGCTTCTTCTACCGTAAGTTTCACGACAAGTATGGCTGCACCCCCGCGGCATACCGCCGGTAAGCGCGGGGCGGATTGTCTTCGCTCCTTCGGTGTCAAAAAGTTTCAGCTGCAGCGCTGTTGCAGCGCGCGTCTGCGAAAAGAAGTGTCCAAATCGGCGCCTTCGCCCTGGCCTGGAGCGACTCGGCGGCATACTCGTTTCATCAGCAACACGCATGAGCGAGGAGGCACTTATGGGATTCCCCGAGGGTTTCTATTGGGGCGGCGCCACGGCCGCCAATCAGTTTGAGGGCGCTTGGAACGTTGACGGCCGCGGTCCGTCGGTCGACGACCACTTCTTGGGTGGCAGCTACAAGGAGCCGCGCCAGATTACGATCGACATCGACCCTAACCGCTTCTACCCCAACCATGACGGTATCGACTTTTACCATCACTACGAGGAGGACATCGCGCTGTTCGCCGAGATGGGCTTTACCATGTTCCGCATGTCCATCTCTTGGAGCCGCATCTTCCCCAACGGTGACGACGCCGAGCCCAACGAGGCCGGCCTCGCCTTCTACGACCGCGTCTTCGACTGCCTGCGCGCTCACAATATCGAGCCGCTCGTGACCCTGTCGCACTACGAGATGCCCTATCACCTGGTCGAGAAATACAACGGCTGGGCGAGCCGCGAGCTCATCGGCTTCTTTGAGAAGTACTGCCAGACCGTCTTCGACCGCTATCAGGACAAGGTCAAGTTCTGGCTCACCTTCAACGAGATCAACTGCGGCACTCAGGACATGGGCAACCTCTTTGAGACCAGCATGATTCAGGGCTTTGAGGGCCCGGCTTCGGCGGTCCATGCTACGCCGCAGGCTCGTATGCAGGCGCTGCATCACCAGTTTGTCGCCAGCGGCCGCGTCGTGCGCTACGCCCACGAGCACTACCCGCAGTTCAAGATGGGCAACATGGACTGCTTCATCCTTTCCTATGCTGCCACATGCGATCCGGCCGACGTGTTCGCCACGCAGCAGGAGATGAATACCATGAACTGGTACTGCTCCGACGTGCAGGTGCGCGGCAAGTACCCGTTCTATGCCAAGCGCTTCTGGGCCGAGAACGATGTTGAGCTCGTGATGGAGGACGGCGACCTGCAGGATATCGCCGATGGCAAGGTCGATTTCTACACCTTCAGCTACTACATGTCCGGTACCGTGGGCACCCACAAGGACCACGAGATGACCGAGGGCAACATGACCTTTGGCGGCAAGAACCCCTATCTGGAGTCCACCGATTGGGGCTGGCAGATCGATCCTCTGGGCCTGCGCATCGCCCTCAACGAGATTTACGCCCGCTACGAGATTCCGCTGATGGTGGTCGAGAACGGCATGGGCGCCTACGACGAGGTCGAGGAGGACGGCTCCATCCACGACCCGTATCGTATCGCCTACTTGCAGAGCCACGTCAAGGCCATGGGCGAGGCCATTGCCGACGGCGTCGACCTGATCGCCTACACCTGGTGGGGTCCCATCGACCTGGTGTCCGCCGGCACCGGCGAGATGCGCAAGCGCTACGGCTTTATCCACGTCGATAAGTACGATGACGGCACCGGCACCTACGAGCGCCGCCGCAAGGACAGCTTCTTCGCCTACCAGAAGATCATCAAGTCCAACGGTGCCGAGGGCCTGGCTTAATCGACAAGATGAGTGCCACCGGGGAAAAGCCTTGGGACGGGCTCGCGATTCGAGTCCCCACCTTAGCATTTGAACCATTTGGCACTATAATTACCATAGGCATGCGCATAACGTTGCGCTTAATCAAGAGGAGAAAACGTATGGGTCTGTTTGACATGTTCAAGAAGAAGGCTGAGCCTGCCGCTGCTGCTGCTCCCGCCTCCATCTCTGCTTCTGCCGGCGCCGACGTGCTGTGCTCGCCCGTCAAGGGCAAGGTCATCAAGATGGCCGACGTGCCCGATCCCGTCTTTGGTGGCGAGGTTCTGGGCAAGGGCTGCGCCGTGTGGCCCGAGGACGATCTGGTCTACGCTCCCTGCGACGGCAAGGTGACCGTCACCATGGGTCACGCCGTGGGCCTGCAGTCCGATAGCGGCATCGAGGTTCTGGTGCACGTTGGCGTCGATACCGTCAACATGAACGGCGACGGCTTCGAGGGCTTCGTCAAGGCCGACGACGTCGTTAAGGCTGGCCAGCCCATGCTCAAGATCGACCGCGCCAAGATCGCCGCTGCCGGCTACAAGGACTGCGTCGTCGTGGCTGTGTCCAACACCGTCGAGTTCGCCGACGTCGAGCTCGCCTTCGAGGCTGACTCCGCTGTCGCCGCCGGCGATGCCATCGTCAAGGTCGTTCGCAAGTAAGCTGCGGCATCCAAAGGGTGTGCAAGGGTGGTCGGGTTATCCGGCCGCCCTTTTTTATTACAATGCGGCGGAACGTTTTATTGCGCGTTGGGCGGACCGGTAAACCGTTCGGACGTTAAATCGAGCCGACTGCGCTTTTGCTTTGCCGGGGGTGTTCGTTAGCGGCTAGTATGGCCTTATTGTTACGACGTGCACCGTGTTGGGAAACGCGGTGCCGCTTGTTGGGAGGAATGTCATGAAGAAGAAGCTGCTGCTTGCGCCCCTGATGGCTGTTCTGGTCGCGTGCGTGGTTGTGCTTTCCGGCTGCGGAGGTCCTTCGGTTGAGGAGCTCATCACCGAGGATCTTACGACGCAGTTTGACGAGGTCAAGAACGGTGGCGACGACTTCCTCGCCGGCCTGGAAGAGGCCTCGGGCGACGAGTTCGAGCAGCTGGGCATCGATCCCAAGGAGTACGCCAAGAGCTATCTCGAGGGCTTTGACTACAAGATCGGCGACGTGACGGTCGACGAGGACAAGGGCACCGCAACTGCCGAGGTCACCATTACCTGCAAGTCCATGAACCAGATCGTTGAGGATTTTGCCACCCAGTATCAGGAGAAGGTCGCCGCGCTCGATTCGATGCCTTCCGATGACGAGCTGTACAAGATGGCCGGTCAGGTTATGGTCGATGTGACCAAGGCTGCTAAGACCAAGGACACCAAGGTCACCTTCAAGTATTCCTGCAATGACGACGGCGAGTGGTCTGCCGACGATTCCGCAACCAACGAGATGATGAATGCCATGATGAGCTAGGGGAGTTACGCGGTAGTTCGTTACGGCGTTTTACCAAACGCCGTAACTGCCCGACGCTGCGCGGGCACCAGAGCGACAACTTGTCATTCAAAGAGGACGACATGACCAGAAGGTCTATGCCGTCCTCTTTTCATGCCAATTTGTTCGCTCTGGTGCCCGCTCGCTGCCCGTCCTCTACCTGCGGCGTTGCCATGGTAGTCATTGAGGCGACACTTGGGGACGTTCCTTTTCTGCCGGCAGTTGGGGACACTCCTTGTATCAACGCCGTATCAAATGCTCGGGAAAATGCGACCCGGTTTTTGGCCGAATTCCGGGTCGCGGTTTCCGGATGGGGCGGGTTGCGGAAACCGCGACCCGGAATATTGCTCTGAAACGGGATGCGGTTTCCCCGACGCGCCTCAAACGGAAAGTGCATCCCATTTCGGAGCTCCAAAACGGGATGCACTTTCCGCGTGGAAGAATTGTCGCAGCTGCGTTAAGCGGTGTCGCTCGCTACTCGCCCAAGATTAGCTCGGCGAGTTCGTCCTGCGTATCTACCACGTAGTCGGCGCCGGCGGCTTCCAGCTCTGCGCGGCCGCGGAAGCCCCAGCTGACGCCCGCGCTCTTAAGGCCGGCGTTGTGGCCGGTCAGAACATCGACATTCGAATCGCCCACATAGAGCGTGGTTGCCGGATTGGCGCCCAGCTCCTTCATCACGTGCAGCGTGACGGGCGCTTCGGGCTTAGGCGGAAACGCATCGACACGGCCTTGCACCAGTGCAAAGCGCTCGGAACCAAAGTATTTCTCGATAAGCGGGGCTGCCGAAATATGATCCTTGTTGGTGAGCACAGCAAGCTGCACGCCCGCGGCGCGCAGACGGTCGAGCATCTCAATCGTGCCGGCGTAGGGTGAGGTGTGGTCCTCCTTGTGCTCGCCGTAATAGGCCCTAAACTCGGCAAGCGTCTGCCCAAACATACGGCCGTCGCCCGCGTACTCGGCGGGCATAAAGCGCTCGACCAGCTTGAGCATGCCGTTTCCCACCTTATAGCGGTAGGCGTCAACGGCAAACGTGGGCCAGCCGTGCATCTCGCAGGTATGGTTGCCGGCGGCCGCCAGGTCCTCGAGCGTGTTGAGGATGGTGCCGTCAAGGTCAAAGATCACGGTGGAAAAAGCTGCCATAGGTACGCTCCCATCAAGATGACTCATCAAAACGGCACCCATGATAGCGCGTGCCGTTCCAGTCGGGCATGAGCGGGCCAAATGTCCCTCGTGGGACTGAGGGGGCCAAAAGACCCCGTTAAAACGCTTAAATGGCCTCTAACAGGTACATTTGGCCCCCTCAATCCCACGGGGGACACTCGGCCCGCTCAATCTTGCGCACGGGGCTTATCGGCCTGTTCAACCCTGCGGGGAATGCCGCCTGCCAGATGCAAACGACCGGTCACGGGTTGTTACGAGTGCCGTGTCCATACTTCCTTAACACATAAGATAAGCTGATAACTGCATATTCAATCCGATTTACCCAGCTAAAGTGTTCTCATTACGCATATTGTTGGTGGGTAGTTCGGGCTCCGTGTGGAGGGGAGAACGTATGAGGTTACCGGCTTTTGCTAAGAAGGCGTTTAGGGGGGGCATAGTCGCGGCGCTTGTGCTTGCCATGCCCGCGCCCGCGCTCGCCTGCACGCAGGTTTACATCGGTAAGAACCAGACAACGACGGGCGATACCTATGTCGGCCGCGCCGAGGACTATTCACCTCGCTACTGCAAGACCTTTGGCGTGCAGCAGCCGATCGACAACCCTGTCTTCCGTTCTTTCGAGAACGATTCTGTGCCGGGGACCGGCTTTGAGTACACCTATCAGGGTCGCTCGTATCGTTACACCTATGTTCGTGACAATCCCGATGCGTGGGATGCCCAGGACGACGAGGCAGCGTCCCGCGTGTATTCCGAGGCCGGCACCAACGAGCGCGGTGTCTCCGTTTCCGCGACGCTCACAACGGATTACAACGACGGAATCAAGGCTATCGACCCTCTTGTCGACACGGGCATCGGCGAGTATAACCTGGCCGACTACCTGTTGAGCGTTTCGTCCTCGGCGCGCGACGGCGTGGAGAAGCTCGGCGCCATCATCGATCAGTATGGCTCTCAGGACTGCAACCAGATCGTCATTGCCGACAATACCGAGACCTGGATTTTCGCTCAGCTTTCGGGCCATCAGTGGATTGCCGTCAAGATGGGCGACGACGTGGCGTCCGTTAATCCCAACATCGGCGGCCTGCAGTATAAGGTCAATCTTGACGATGCGAGTCAGTGCCTGCACTCGGCCGATGTCGTGACGCTGCCCGAGTCCAACGGCGTTCTCGTAACCTATGACGACGGCACGCCGAACATCTTCAAGACGTATGGCAAGGAGAATTCGGGTTCGTCGCAGAATACGCGCCTGGCCCAGGGATGTGCTTACTTCGGTGCTGCCCTTGCGCCTCAGACGGACTATACCGTTGATGAACAGGGTCGCGTCACCTCGCTCATCGACCCGCAGCTGACGTTTACGCCGGGCATCAAATCCGATACGTTCACGGCGTTGCGTTCCCTCGCTGCCCGCGGTGAGCAGGATGACAGCCTCAACGCCAATCTCAACAGTGCCCTGTATGCCATCGGCAACAACAGGACGACCGAGAGCAATATCTTCCAGATTCGGTCCGGCCTTTCCAGTGATATCGCCACGATTCAGTGGGAAGCGCTTTCGCGTTGCGAGTTCAGCGTGTACCTGCCCAGCTACTCTGCGCTGTTGACGGAAGTTCCGGCTGACTACTTCCCGGCGTGGAACACGGTGGACGGCACTTATACAGGACCCAAGGACGACGTCGCGCAGGCTTTGGTCGAAAAGGACGGCAAGAACCTCGACTACGTCTTCATGGACATCAACACGCTCGCCTACAACAACCGTGCCTCGATGGGTGAGAACGTGCGCGCCTACCTCGATGTCCTTCAGAAGCAGGTTATCGCCCAGCAGGACGTTGTTGACGGGTTGATGCAGGCAACCCCTGCCGATCAGCGCACGGACCTTGCCAACAAGGCGTTTGCCGCAGTGAGCGAACAGGTCTACAACAAGGCGGCCAAGCTTCTCGATGAGATGCGCGCCTATGTGAATGCGGGAGATACCTCGAGTGCGTTTATGCCGAGCGACTATGACGCCGAGAATGGAACCTCCCGGACCCCGATTATGTACGCGTCCGCTTTTGTTGCTCCCAGCATCACGGCTCAGCCGCAGTCGGTAACGTGTGCTCAGGGCGCTGAGGCCAAGCTGAGCGTTGCCGCGACGGTTGATGACAGCGTGGATGGCTCGGATGCCCAGCTTACCTACCAGTGGTTCGTCAAGGGCGAGGACGGTAACTTCTCTGCCATCGACGGGGCGACGGCGGCTGAGTACGTCGCCGCGACGACCGAGGTCGGTTCAAAGGTGTATCGCGTTGAGGTGACGAGTGCTGCCGGGCTGGTTTCCACGTCCGATGAAGCGACGGTGACCGTGACGCAGGCTGCGCAGGAGGAGCCTGGGCAGAAGCCCGGTCAGAAGACGGATGTGAAGACGGACGTCAAGACCGATACCGCCAAGAAGGCGACCAAGGGAGGGCTTGCCAAGACCGGTGATTCGTCTGTGGTGATCGTGGCGCTTCTGACGGTGGCTGGAGTTCTGGCCGTTATGGGGGCCGTGCTTATCCGCAAGCGTGCGAATTAACCGGAGCGGGTCATAGACGACAGCCCTAACTAAAAACGGTCCCGTACGAGTAATCGTGCGGGACCGTTTGCTTGAGCTAAAGCAAAATGAGCGGGCCAAAAGCCCCCGTGGGACTGAGGGGGCCAAAAGTCCCTGTTAAAACGCTTAAATGGCTTCTAACAGGTACATTTGGCCCCCTCAGCCCCACGGGGGACATTCGGGCCGCTCAATCTTGTGGGCAGGGACGGCTCGGTGGACGGCTGGCGATATGGGCTGCCTATAGGTGGCCATCCGGGAGCCATATGGCTCGGGTATGGCGGTTTTTGTGTAGTGCATTGACCGATTTACCTGCGGTAACGTACACTTCCTCCGTTAAAAAATAGAAGCCGGAGCACGGGTGCGCGCGAGTGCATAAAGGGGAATCGGGTGAGAATCCCGAGCAAGGCGGTTACTGTGTGCGGGCGCGCCCGCGAGTCAGATTACCTGCCCGTGCTCTTCTCGAAACCGAGGGCCTCTCTGTTTGCCGCTGGATTCCGGTCTACAAGGGGTGCTGCTGAGCGTGCGTTTTGCTGCCGATAGGGTGGCTGACGTGCGCCTTTGTGCTGCCGGGGCATCGCCTGCCCCGCCTTCTTCGCCACGGCTCTATTGCAAGTTCGCGAAAGAAGGAGAACGGGTGACGCGAAACAACATTATGCTCAAGCGCCTGGGAGCCGCTGCTTTCTCGGTGCTACTCGTCTGGTCGATGCCGGGTACGTCAGCATTTGCCGAGGGCATGGCAGAAATCGCTGTGCAGGCGCAGGCCCAGGCCTCGCAGCAGGCGGATGCTGCCGAGAATGCCGACGAGACGAGTTTCACTGCGGACGAGCAGACGGGTGCTGAAGGCGCCGAGGCGTCGGCGGACGAGGCAAGATCCGACGTTGCTCCGTCTGCCGATGAGGGGCTTGCCGCCATGCTGAGTGCGGACGGGCAGAACGCCGCCGCGGTGAACGTCGACGATGACGACGCCGATGTTCAGCAGGCACGTGACGTGCGTGTCGCCAAGGCCGGCGAGACTGTGATGGTCTCTTCTGCCGATGAGCTGCCCACCACCATCGAGGCCGGGGCTGTCGTGAAGCTCGCGGCGAATATCAGTCTTGGCGCCGACCAGCAGATCGAGACCGTGGCCGGCACGCTCGATGGCCAGGGCCACAGCATCGTGCTTAACGGCAAGGCACTTGCGAAGAGCGTGACTGGCACGGTGCAGAATCTGGGCGTGACGGGCCGGGCAACCATGGGCGATTATGAGGGCGCCCTTGCGATCAATTGCTCGGGAACCGTGCAGATGTGCTGGTCGACGGCCACTTTGAGCGATGGCGGCTCTTGGGCCGATTACGGTGGCCTGGTGGGAACGCTCAACGGTGGGTCTGTAATCAACTCCTATGTTTCCGGATCGATGTCGGGCTTTTGCGCCCACGGCCTTGTTGGATATTACAGGTCTGGCACCGTGGCCAACAATCTGTTCACTGTGGGCGATCAGGCGTGCGGCTACAAGGTCGATTCTTCCTTCGGCAGCAAAATCTCTGTCGACGACCTCAAGACCCAGGCCTCGGTCGATAAGCTCAACACCGATGCTCCTGCCACCGGCTTTAGCTGGTCTGCACAGGGCGGTTTGCCCGTGCTGGTCTCGGGCAGCGCCGTGGTCGTCGTGAACAAGGGTGCCCTCAAGGCCGCCATCGACGATGCCAGCGCCAAGGTCGAGGGCGACTACACGGCCAAGAGCTGGTCCAAGCTCGCCGAGGCCCTTGCGAACGCCCAGGACGTCTACGCCAACGATGACGCCGCACAGGCCGAGGTCAACGCTGCAACCAAGGCACTCACCGATGCCACCGCCGCGCTCGAGAAACCCAAGCCCACTGAGCCCGTGGCTCAGCCGCAGAGCGTAGTGCACCTGAGCTCGCAGAGCGACCTCGACGCCTTCATGGGCAAGTTCAAGCCTGCCGACGTCGACGCCTACTACGTCCTCGACAACGACATCACCATCGACGACGAGTACTTCTTTGCCCCCACGGGCATGCTCGCGGGTACGCTTGATGGTCAGGGCCACGCCATCACCTTCACCAACGGCGGTGGCGTGAAGTCGCTCATGGACGGCGTTGCCTCCACGGGCGTGGTGCAGAACATCTCGTTCGCCGGCGAGCTGAAGCGGGCGACGGACGGCAAGGCGTTCGGCCCCCTGGGCAACAAGGTTCAGGGCGCCGTGCTCAACTGCTCCACGAGCGTGACCGGCAAGGGCGTAGCGGGCTTTGCGCGCACGCTCGACGGCGGCATCGTGTCCAACTGCGTTTCGACCTCCAAGGGCACGGCGGGCGCGCTGTTCGCGACCTATAGCGCGGGCCAGCTCGTCAACACCTACTGGGGCGCATTCCTCACCAACAAGATGGGCGCTCCCGCCTCGGCGCTCGTCAACTCCTATGCTGTCGACCCCGCTGACATGGCCACCGATGCCTTCGCCGATCTTATCAACGCCAACTGCGGCGCCAACGGCAGCAGCTGGGGTATCGATAAAAATGGCACGCCGGTCTTTGGCTCGGGCAACAGCTACCAGGCGCCCGAGGACACCACGCCCGACGACGCCTACACCGTGAGCTTCACGGCCAACGACGGCGCCAGCCAGACGGTTGCCGGCCATATGCTCGAGGTTTCGCCTGATGCTGTGGACGCCTACCGCAAACTTGGCGTCTTTGCACTTAAGGGCGACCCGGCCACGAGCACCATCACCTGGGGCACCGATGACGCCAACCGCGGCAACATCGGCATCAACGAGTCCACGGGAGAGCTCTACATCTACGACAACGCTACCGGCACGGTGACCGCCACCGAGCACAAGGCCGATGGCTCCGAGCAGACCGTGGCTACCATCAAGATCAAGGCCAAGGCCAAACAGTTCGACGACTTTGAGCTGTGGTATCGTGCCTCCGACGGCACCGTGAGCAACGTGACCGATGGTGCGGCTACCGTCCAGGGCTCCGAGGTGCGCAACCTCGAGATTCGCGTGCATTACGTCGACGCCGATAAGGGCGAGTACGTGCCCGTCTCGTTCAGCCGCTTCCACTTTGCCTCGAGCGATCCTACGACCATCTACAGCAACGACTACTCGGCCTGCTTTTACTTCAAGCATGCCGGCAGTGCCACGATCACCGTTACCCCGCGCGACGCCGCATCTGCGGGCGCCGGCTCCAAGAGCGTGACGCTGACGTCAGAAGCCGTGGCCGCCACGTCCATCTCGATGGGCTATAACGAGGACGGCGCCACCGTCTACCTGCAGGGCCGCAGCCCACTCTCCGAGCGCGGCGCGTTTTTGACCGATCACGCACGCCCCGTGGTGACGCCCGACAACGCCACCAACCGCGACAACTTTACCGTGACGAGCAGTGATCCTGCCGTGGCGGCCTACACTACCGCGGGCGAGATCGGCTACACGGCGTACAAGGCCGGCACCACCACGTTTACCGCGACGCTGCCCGACACGGACGCCGATGGCAAGGCCATCAGCGCGTCGTGCGACGTGACTTATGCCTACCAAAATCCGCTTGCGAGCGTGACGGCCGGTACGGACAGCCTCTACCTCAAGGCCGGCTCGGCGCAAAAGCTCGACCTGACCTTTACCGGTAAGAACGACGCGGATGGCTGGAGCGTGACCGAACCCGGCCTCACCTGGACGTTCAAGACGCTCGACGGCAAGGACGCCTCGGGGATCGTGAGCATCGACCGCAACGAGAAGGGCGCTTGGAAGCACGTCGACGGCGCTCCCGACGACGGCCTGTACGTGGCCTCGAGCGACTACACGGTGACGGCGCTTTCGGCCGGCACGGTGGTCGCGACGGGTACGCCGGTGGACACGACTGCCCCCGCCGAGCCCGTGACGCTTACCATCACCGTGGCCGGTGTGGCCGCGAGCCCCGCCACGAGTGAGTCCGCCTCGGCGGGCATCGACGCTGCCGCTGCGTTCATTGACGCGCGCCGCAGCTCCGACGCCTTCCAGTACGGCGACGAGTGGGAGATTTACGACTTTGCCAAGGCGGGCCGCACGATCGATTCCGGGCTGCTCGACAATTACCATGCCTCGCTGGCCGAGCACAAGGCCGAGTGGGGGAGCGCGACCTGCGCTCTGACCGAGACCGAGCGTGTGGCGCTGGCTCTCTCCGCCATCGGCGAGGACATCACCGACTATGACGGCGTCAACCTGGTCGAGCTCATTTGCAGTCGCACCGATATGATGCGCGCCAACGAGAAAATCTTCGCGCTGATGGCGCTCAATGCGAGCGGCTCGGATGCACCCGCCGGTTCCGCCTGGACGCGCGCGAGCCTCGTGGACGCCGTCTGTGAGCTCCTCGGTAGCGGCGACGCTGTGGAAGGTACGCGGCTGGGCGACGTGGACCTGACGGCCATGGCGATCCAGGCCGTGGCGCCCTATGCGGGCGACACCAAGGTCGATGCTGCCATCGAGAACGGCCTCTCCTACCTCAAGGTCAAGATGAGCGCGGGTACCTGTGACTTCGGCTCTGCCGAGGCCAATGCCCAGGTGATCCTCGCGCTGCTTTCGCTCGACCGAGACCCGGCCAACCCCGTCAACGGGTTTTCAAATGCTGTGACCAACGTGGTCTGCGCGCTAGACCTGTACCGTGTGGACGGCGGCAACGGCTATGCGCATAGCAAGGGCGGCGCGGCCAACGCCATGGCGACCGAGCAGGCGCTCCGCGCGCTCACGACGTATCGTGTCTCCTCGGGAGAGACGATTGCCTGGAAGACGGCCGTGACGGCGGGCAAGGGCTCGAGCAGCAAGGACCCGCAGAAGCCCACGGTGGCGCCGGGCGTCCTGACGCCGGGTGCCGGGTCGGACGGCGGTGCCGGCAACGGGACCGGCGGTTTTGCGGGCGTAATGGCTCCTGTGGCCGCCAAGATGGCCGGTGCTTCCTCGCGCGAGGGCGCCAAGGCAGCTGGCGATTCCAAGGCCGAGGCCGAATCCGGCAAGAAGGATTCGACGGAGTCTTCCATCGCCGGTAAGACAGACAAGAGCGACAAAAAGTCGGACACGTCCGGCAAGACCGCCGCGTTGAGCGCCGGCGCCGCCAACAAGGCTGCGGACGCGGGTTCAAACGGCTTTGCTATCGCTGGCGTTGCCGTGGGCATCGTCGGTATCGGGGCCGTTGGCGGCTGGTTTGTCTACACCAAACGCCGCGCGGCATAGCGAGCCTCTGCCTACCAGGTAAATACTGCAAGGAGTATGGTCTTGCAAAGCGAAGGGCCCTCCTGCCGATCAGCTCGGCAGGAGGGCCCTTCCATCTCCCCGCAGTTTGAGTGGGCCAACGTCCCAGTGAAAATGGGCGGGCCGATTTTGGCCGGATGCTGGGCAGCTTGCAGAGCAGCCGCTAGCAAATTCTCGGCAGCTGCTCTCCTACGAGCATGTCGAGGATGCGGGTCGAGCCCCAGCCGGTGCGTACGCGCACGGCGGGACGGGCGTCCTCGGCAAGCGGCAGCACGCGACCGATGATGGCGGCGCTCTCGCCGTAGCGGGCGGCGCGCATGGCTGCCAGCGCGGCATCGGCCTGCTCGGCCGGCACCACGGCAACCATCTTGCCCTCGTTTGCCACCTGCAGCACATCGTAGCCGAGCATCTCGCAGGCGGCCTGCACGTCGGGGCGCACGGGCACAGCATCCTCGTCGATCTCCATGGCAACGCCGCTGGCCTGGGCAAACTCGTTGAGCGTGGATGCCAGGCCGCCGCGCGTGGGGTCGCGGAAGCAGCGGGTGTCGGGGGCGGCGGCGAGCACGTCGGCAATCAGATGATTGAGCGGTGCGGCGTCGCTTTCGATGTTACTCGAAAACGCCAAGCCCTCGCGCTGGCTCATGATGGCGATGCCGTGGTCGCCTAGCGTACCCGACACCAGGATGACATCGCCGGGCCGGCAGTTGGCACCGCTGAGCGTCACGCCTGCGGGCACCTCGCCCACGCCGGCGGTATTGATGTAGACGCCGTCGGCACCTCCACGCTCGACCACCTTGGTGTCGCCGGTGATTATGGACACGCCCGCCTCATGTGCCGTTTCGGCCATGGTCTGAACGATCTGGCGGAGCTTGTCCATGGGATAGCCCTCTTCGAGGATAAAGCCGCATGAGAGGTAGCGCACGTTAGCGCCCGAGGTCGCGACGTCGTTGACGGTTCCGCATACGGCGAGGCGGCCGATATTGCCGCCGGGGAAGAACTGCGGCGTTACCACAAAGCTGTCGGTCGACATGGCGATTCGCCCGCTTGCGGGCAGCGCGGCGACGCCGGCATCGTTGCCCGCAAGCAGCTCGGGCGACCCAAAGGCATCCAGAAAGACCTCATCGATAATGCGCTTCATCATCTGGCCGCCGGAGCCGTGGCCCAGCAGGACAGTGCTATCGGTGGCGGTACGGGACATATCGAAAACTCCAATCGTGGGTGGTGCCGGTACGCGGGGGCGTCCGGGCTAGTCGCGGTATCTAAAGTACGCCGCGCAGCTGCCTTCGGAGCTCACCATGCAGGGGCCGACGGGGTGTTCGGGCGTACATGCGTGGCCGAACAGCGGGCAGTCGCTCGGCGTGATGGCTCCGCGCAGCACGTCGCCGCAGCGGCACCCGCGTGGCTCGACCGTCGCCTCAACGGGCACATCAAAGCGGGCGCCGGCATCAAAGCGCGCGAATTCGGGTCGGATGGAAAGACCCGAAGCCGCAATCGGTCCCAGTCCGCGCCACGTGGTGTCGCACGGCTCAAACACCTGCTCGACCAGCTGGCGCGCTACGGGATTGCCGTCTGCATTGACGCCACGGCGGTAGGCGTTGTCGATTGCGGGCCTGTGCTCGACAACCATCTGGACCAGCATGCAGATGCCCTGCAAGATATCGACCGGCTCAAACCCGGTGACTACGCCGGGGATCTCGAACTCATCGACCAAAAACCTAAAGGGTGCCAGGCCCGTGATGGTAGCGACGTGACCAGGCAGGATAAAGCCGTCGATGGTCGTTTCGGGGTCGTTGGAGATCGCACGCAGAGCCGGCGGCGTGGTCTTGTGAGCACAGTAGACCGAGAAGTTCTGGAGCTCGCGCGCGTCGGCCTCTAGGATGGCGGCGGCAATGGTGGGCGTTGTGGTCTCAAAGCCGACGCCAATAAAGATAACCGGGCGTTCGGGATTTTGCTCAGCAATGTCGAGTGCGTCGAGCGGAGAGTAGACGATACGGATGTCGCGCCCCGCCGCCTTTTGCGCGGCAAGCGAGGTGGACGATCCTGGCACGCGCATCATGTCGCCAAAGGTGGTGATGATGGCGCCGTCTATGTTGGAAAGCGCGATTGCGTGATCGATGTCGCGGTTGGCGGTGACGCAAACGGGGCACCCCGGGCCGCTTAGCAGTTTGAGTCCCGTCGGCATAATGGAACGAAAGCCATAGCGGCCAATGCTCACGGTATGCGTACCGCAGACTTCCATAAGGTTGATGCTGCGGTTGCCGACAAGCTCATGAATACGATCGATGAGCTCGCGAGCCAGCTTGGGGTCGCGAAATGCCGAAAAGTCGATACCGGAGCGAACCGGCTGCGCCGCCGCCACTAGTATGCCTCGGCCGGGTTGGTGGCGAGCTGGTCCTCTTCGGCCAGCTCGGCCATGGTATTGACGAGTTCGAGTGTCTCTTGGGCTTCCTGCTCGTCGACGATCTGAATGCCAAAGCCGGCGTGCACGAGAATATAGTCGCCTACCTGTGCCGTCGGCACGAGGCGCAGCGAAACGGGGCGCTCGATGCCCATCATGTCGACGGTCGCCTTAAGGTCGTCGTCGCGTTTGACCACTTTACCGGGAACGGCAAGGCACATAATGTTCCCCTTTTATACGTTTTGCGCTGGATAGGCGCCTAATTACCCATCAGTTGATGGTAGCGCTCGCGGGAGTCACGAGCAAACGCGTTACACCTGTGAGACGGCGGCGCGCAGGCTGGCAAAACAGCCTATCGCAATGCTGTCTACGCGAGGCGAGCGCGAGCGATGGCGGCCTGACCGTAGGCGATGCAGCCGTCGTTAACGGGCACGGCGTGGGGGATCAAGACGGCAAGACCGGCGTCTTTGAGTTCGTGGGTAAGGAGCTGAAGCAAAAGCCGGTTCATGAACACACCGCCCGAGAGCGCGACGGTATCGAGGCCTTCGTGATCACAGATCTCGCGTGCGATGTGGGTCGTAGCGTGCGTAATGGCGATGTGAAACCCGAGGGCGAGCCGGTCGGCCGGCGCGCCTGCCTCGATTCCATTCAGAAGAGCTTCGATGAGCGGTCGGGGGTCCAAGATGGGGGAGTCGTCGGCAGACGTGAATACGCCTGTATGATTGCCGTCGAGACGAACGGGCTTACCGTCAAGCGCGCGCCAGGCGGCGGCTTCGAGTTCTATGGCGGGTTCGCCCTCGTAGGTTGCCTTGTCGCAGATGCCCAGAATCGCTGCTGCGGCATCAAAGAGACGCCCCATGCTGCTGGTGCGCGGGCTGTTGATGCCGCGCTCGATCATGGTGGCTGTCACGCTGCGCGTTTGCTCGTCGAGGCTGTCCAAAAGCCGAGCGGCACCCGGGTGCTCGAGCAGGCCGAGCTCACTGAGCAGGGCAAAGGCGTTGCGGCGGGCGTCGCGCACGGAGGCCGCCCCGCCGGGGAGCGCCCAGGTGCGCAGGTGCGCGGCGCGCTCAAAGCCGCCAAGGCCGGCGACAAGGAACTCGCCGCCCCAAATGGTCCCATCGGTGCCGGCGCCGGTGCCGTCAAAGGCGATGCCAAGGACACGCGCGTCGGTTGCAAGCCGGCCTGCGACAATCGCCTCTGCCATTACGCTCGCGATGTGCGCATGATGATGTTGGACTTCGATAAGCGGCAGATTGTGCTCCCGTGCCTGTTCGCGCGCCCACTGGCTCGACAGATAGCTGGGATGCATGTCGCATGTCAAGGCGGCGGGCGTCAGATCAAAGAGGTTTTCTAGACGTGCACGGGCGGCGCTCCAGGCATCGAAGGTCGCACCGTTTTCGACATCGCCGATATGCTGCGACACAAAACAGGTTGCCTCGCCGTTCGTCCCTTCGCGCGTGAGCGCGATCGTAGCTTTTTGCTGCGGCCCGCAGGCGAGCACGCAGGGTGCAGTGCCGTCGAGCGCCGGCAACGGCAACGGCCGAGGCGCATATCCGCGAGCGCGGCGCACGGGCGTAACGGCGCCGTCGACCACACGTACCACGGAATCATCGTAGCGTGAGAAAATCGCGCGGTCGTTGCCGAGCAGCGCGTCGGCAATGCCGGCGGCAACGAGGTGTTCCCAAGCAAGGCCGTCATCAGTTTCAATCGGTTCCTCGCTCAGGTTTCCGCTGGTCATGACCAGCGCGTGCATGTCATGCGACGCGGCGGCTGCAAGCAGCAGATGCTGAAGCGGTGTATAAGGGAGCATGACGCCGAGCTCGGGTAGATCGTGCGAGACGGATGGCGCGAGTGTAAGGGCGTCGGGGGAATCTTCCTCGCCAGCAGCACACCGGCGCAACAGCACGATGGGGCGGATGCTGCCGGTTAGCAAGCCGCGCTCAGCATCATCGACATGGCACAGGCGTTCAGTATCGGCAAGGCTGCGCACCATAACGGCAAGCGGCTTGTTGCTGCGGCGCTTGCGACGGCGCAGCTCGACCACCGCCTGCTCATTGGCGGCGTTGCAGGCTAGATGGAATCCGCCCAGGCCCTTGATGGCGACAATACCGCCGCTGGCCAGCAGCTCGACACAGCGGTCAATAATGGCATCGCTGGTTTCGCGCGTGCTGCCGACGGCCGGCGTCGCCCCCGAGCCCTCGAGCTCCATGTCGCCCGCCGCCTCGCGCCAGGTAATATGTGGCCCGCAGTCAAAGCAGGCATCGGGCTGCGCGTGAAAGCGCCGGTCAAGCGGGTCGCCATACTCTGCGGCGCACTTGGGGCACATGGGAAAGCAATCCATCGACGTGGCCGCTCGGTCATAAGGCAGCGACCGGATGATGGTAAAGCGCGGCCCGCAGTTGGTGCAGTTGATAAAGGGGTAGTGATAGCGTCGGTCGGCGGGGTCGAACAGCTCGCGCAGGCAGTCGTCACAGGTGGCGATATCGGGGGAGACGAGCGTCGTGTGCACGGTCTGATCCTGCGACGCTACGATACGAAAGGCCTGCTCATCGTCGGCATCCCAAGCGTGGGGCTCCAGGTCTGCAACAGCGACATGCTCAACGCGGGCCGCGGCCGGCGCGTGCTCCGACAGCGCGGCGACAAATCCGTCGAGTGCCTCGACCGAAGCATGCGCCTCGATGTGCACGCCATCGCCCGCGTTGAGCACCCAGCCGCAAATGCCATGCGCCATAGCCTCGCGATACACAAATGGCCGCATGCCAACGCCCTGCACAATGCCCGTCACATGAATATGCACATGCCGCATGTGGCTTCCCCTCGTCAAAACCGACCAAAAAGGGACAGGTTTATTTTGGTCGGTAAAACTTCTAAACCTGCCAAAACAAACCTGTCCCTTTTTGGCAGGTGCGCTGCGGGAAATCCCGCTACAGCCCCAGGCTCTGCTTGGTGGCGGCGCAGGTGAGCTCGCCGTGCTTAACGCCGCGCAGTCCCAGCAACCGGTCCGCTAGCTCATAGACGCGTTTGCCGCGACCCTTGAGCGCCAGAATCTCCAGGCAGTTGTGGTGGTCCAGATGCACGTGCATGGTCGAGACAATCTCGTCGGTGTAGTCGTGCTGCACCTCGTCCAGACGGCGCGTCAGATCGCCGGTATGGTGGTCATAGATCATGGTGAGCGAACCGATGACCTGCTCGTCGGGCGTGCGCATCTGCTCCTTGGCGATCGAGGCGCGAATCAGATCGCGTACGGCCTCGGATCGGTTAGCCACGTCACCGCGGCGCGCGATCTGCTCGTCAAAGCGGCGCAGCAGGTCGTCGGGCGCGGTGACCGAAAAGCGGACCAGCTCGGAGCTGGAGCCGCTGTAGCGGCAGCTTGCATCGTCGTCCGCACCGTGATTGTGCGCGTGCTCGTGCTCGGCCACGTTACACCAGTTTCACAGAGCCGACGGAGTTGTGGTCGGCCTCGATGGCCTCCTCGTAGCCCTCGAGCGCATCGTGCGCCTCGTGGAGTGCCGCCATGGCGGCCTCGAGCTTGGCGCCAATGCGCTCCATGTCAAAGTTCTCGGTCGCATGCAGCAGCTGATGGCTCCACTCGTGAGCGAGCTCAATGGTGTCGTCGACCTGCTTGACGCTCATGGCAAGCTGGCTCATGTTCATTCCGACGTCATGCATGGGGAGTCTCCTTTTGTACGGGGCGATATGGTGGTTCAGATTCTACTACGCCCGCCTTGAGCGCCGCCGCATAAGAAAACGGGTGCGAGTCCGTCTGACCCGCACCCGTTCACTGGGGGCTGTTTGTATCTACCATACTATCCGTGGTCGCATACCTTGCGTTTGGCACTCCGGCGAGCGGTGCGAAACCGCTCATGGACGGCAGATGGGTAACAAGCGTATTACAGATGTTTCTCCAGCAGTGCCTGAAGTCTTGCCTTGGGTAGGGCGCCAACCGAGCGGTCGACCTCCTCGCCGTTCTTAAAGACGATCAGCGTGGGGATGCTCATGACGCCAAACTTCATGGCCAGGTCCTGGTTGTCGTCGACGTTGCACTTGGCCACAGCCAACTTGCCGGCCAGCTCGTCGGCAACCTCGTCTACGATGGGCGAGAGCGAGCGGCAGGGGCCGCACCACGGGGCCCAAAAATCAACCAGTACGGGCAGGCTATCGTTGACGACAGCGCCGAAGTTCTCGGGGGTAATCTGCTTAATGTCAGCCATGGTGACCTCCATAATACGACGCGGCTCGGCCGCGTAAAACTCAGTACGACCGTGCTTATACCCAGCGGCCCGCAAAGCAACCACTCGCGGGCGGCTCTTTTATATAATGGTGGGCACGCAAACGATTGGAGAGCGCATGCCCACGTCACAAAGCCAGAAAAAAGAAGCCATCGCTCAGGCGACCGAGCAGGAGCTCGCGTCGCTTGCAGATCGCGGTGTGCGTATCGCGGGCAACGCGTGCTCGCCGATTGTGCTGGTCAAAGGCGATTTGGATGAAGCCGAGTGCTCGGGCGGCGAGCTGGCTGCCGGCGCGGATGGCGCCGCGTTGCGCAAGGCGCTCGGCGCCATCGGATATGCCCCCGAGGATTTTTGCGTGCTGGCAAGCGTCGCCGGCGCGGGCGACGGAGCGGTCGCGGCGGGCGAGGCCCTGACGTGCGATCTGTTCCGCGAGGCGCTGGAGACCTTAGACCCCGAGGCGGTGCTGCTGCTGGACAACAGCGCGGCCGATGTCATGCGCGAGACCTATGCCGATATGCTTGTGGCGATTGATGACTTTGACACTGCCATGCTCAAGCCCGGCCTGGTCGCCCATGTGCAGGGGCGCCGTGTGCTGGCGCTCGACGGTTTTGAGGCGGCGCTCACCGACAAGGCCGCCAAGCAGCGCATGTGGGCCTACATCAAGCAGCTGACCCCGGCGGCTGCACCGCTGTAGCGAGGCTGGCGGCAGCCCCTACATCACGGCGCGCAGCTCAAACCGGTCGCCGTTAATGCGGAAATGGCAGTTGCCGTTCATGCGCTCGACGGCAAGTTTAATGCTCTTGGTGCCAAAGCCGTGCCCAGTGTGCTGAGCCACGGGCATGCCGTCGACCATGTGCGGCGCACGGCCAAACGTGTTGGAAACCAGCAATAGAAGCTGACCGTCTTCGTAGCGAAGGTCCAGGTCGACAAACCGCTTGCCTTCGGGGGCGGCGCTCGCCGCGGCGATGGCATTGTCCAGGGCGTTCGATACCACACTGAACAGATCGGCATCGCCCACGTGGACGGTTTCGGGCACGGCGGCTCGCAGGTCGGCGGTGATGCCGTGCGCGTTGATGTCCGCGGAAAGCGACGAGAGCGCAATGTTGACCGTTTCGTTGGCGCAGTAGCGGCGCACAGCGGTGCGGTCGTTGGTCTCGCAGAGCGCGTCGATGCGCTCGAGCGCCTCATCGGTGTGACCCTCTTCGATCAGGGCCGCAAGACCGCGCAGGTAGTGGCGCATGTCGTGACGGAGAACCGAGAGCTCGCGTCCGGACTGGCGCCAGGCTTCGAGCTCTTTGATGGCCGCGCTGTCGCGGGTCGCGAGCATCCAGCGCTCGCGCTCGGCGATTTCCTTTGCCTCGTATTCGCGAAGGTAGACGGCAAGAAACATAAGGTAGAACGCGCAGAGGGCGAACGCCAAAAACTCAACGGTTACTACCGAGCCCGAGTGGAAGAGCGTGGTATAGACGTTGGTGGCGTAGTCGAAGATGTAGTAGACGAGCGGCAGGATGAGCAGAATCTCCAGCTCGGTGGGGCTTTTGATCGCCAGGCGGGGGCCGATGTCGCTTGCCCAATGCAACAAGACGGCAAAGACGCCGAGCGTGGTGATGATGCGCGCCACGTAGTACGCGACCTGCGAATCGGTGACGGCGAATGCGGCGATGCCCATCCAGTTGCTGAACTGGCAGCTCAGGTAGGCACTGGTAACGCCCAGGATGGCGAGCAGGGGACTCAGGCGATAGCGTACGCACAGGTAGACGACAAGCGGCAGATGCACGACGAGCGGATAGGCCTGTCGGGCGAAAAGCTCGCCGCCAACGGCGTTGGCAAGGCCGAATGCGCATCCGGTTACGGCGCCGACCCCCACCAGCTTCCACCGTATGCCGAAAACACCCGGACGATGCCGTGCAGATCGCTTCGCTCTGCTATAGTCTCCCAAATTCACGTTTTCTATTGGGATGGTGGTTAATATGGGCGACATACTCGAATCGTTCCTGCGCGTGGCGATGGTGGTGTTCATCGTCGGTCCGCTCACTGCATGGGTCGCCCGTCGCGGCGCGCGCGAGCGCAGTGAGGCGACGGACAGCCTCGATCGCTTCACGGTGCGCATGCCCGCTGCCATTCGCACGATCATCGCCTGCTGCGCCGTCGCGTTCGAACTGCTCATGCTGGGTGTCTACGTCTGGCAGGGCGTCTCGTTGGGCGAGTGGGACCACGAACTTGTGTGGTTCGGTCACGCCATGGCGCTCGCGGGCATGGCCATCTGGGCCCTGCTGAGCATCCCGCGCATCGACGTGGACGGTGAGCGAATTCTCTCGCGTAACGCCTTCGGCATCCGCAAGGAGACGACGTTTGGCAACATCACCCGTGCAACGCTTCACACGCAGATGATGAGGATCGACCTGTTCGAGGGCGACCGGAAGTTCTGCTCGATAAGCCTCGAGGGGGTGTGCTCGCTCAACCTCCTCGCCCGTCTGGAGGAAGAGGGCATCGAGGTCTCGGACGCTGTTGACGGCCCGATGACCAAGGCGGGTCTGTGTTGGTCTGCCATCAAGCCGTTGACGATTGTTTTCAACGGTATGGCGCTCGTCTTCTCGCTCGTGATCGCCTTCATGGCTGTTTTCACCGACGCCGGTGCTCGTCTGCTCCTGCTCGTCCCATGCCTCTTCCTGTTCATAGGGGGACTCCTGCCTCTGCTCATGCTCAGCATGCCCGCCCGTGGTATCTACGAGATCGGCAGACAGGAGCGCGAACTCGGTTTCTCCTTCGCCGAGGAGATGGCGAGCCGAGGTGCCACGGGCACCTCGCTTGTCGACGACGATTGGTTCATCGAGATCAGCAACGCCCGCGTCGTGGCGTTCCGCCGCGATTATCTCAAGAAGGTCACGGCGCACGAGGATAGCGAGAGCGGCGACCGTTGCACGGTGACCACGAAAGGCGGTCGCAAAATCAAGGTGTACGCAGCGGGCAGCACGCTCGAGGACCTGCGCTCGTGGTTCAAACAGGGTGCCAAGGCCAGAAGCACGCTCGACCGTGCAGAGGACGTGCTCGAGACGACGTCTGATTGGGTTGTCTGACCTGTATCGTCTTTTCGGACACGCATGCTAGAGGCCCAATCCTTTAGAATGCATTCATCGACGACCGAGAGGACGGTATGCTATGTCCAACCCAGCCGCCAAGTACACCGACGAGTTCAGGCGCGAGACCGCCGACTACATCATCTCGACGGGCAGGCCGATAACGGAATGCTGCGCAGAACTGGGCCTGAATTCCAAGACCGTGAACAAGTGGGTGCAGAGCCGCCGGCGCGAGCTTGCCGGCGGGCCCGACCCCAAGGCCGAGGACCGCGAGCTTCGCGAGGCGAAAAGGCGCATACGCGAGCTCGAGATGGAGAACGCCTTCTTGAAAAAAGCCGCGGCCTTCTTCGCCAAAAGCCAGGCGTAGCCGCATGCTACCGGATGATGTTGGCGGAGAAGGCCGAATTCCCGGTGAAAATGATGGCCCGCGTGCTCGGCGTGAGCCGATCGGGCTTCTACTCGTGGCTCTCCAACGGCTGCCCGCGAGAAGACTGGTCGGCCGAGCGCGAGGCGGTCCGGCGCGTGTGGCTGGAGTCGGACCGCAGGTTCGGCTTCCGGTTCGTGAAATGCTTCCTGCCCGGCGAGTTCTCCGGATTGACCCTGTACAGGGTGCGCAAGCTGATGCGCGAGCTGGGAATACGCGGCTGCACGCCCAACGCCAGGAAGCGCACCACCATCCCCGACCCGAAGGCCAGGCCCCGGCCCGACCTGGTGCGCCGCGACTTCACCAGTCCCGTTCCAACCTGCAAGCTCGTGGGCGACATCACCTACCTGCGCACCGGCGAGGGATGGCTGTACCTGTCGACGGTCATCGACCTCAACACCCGCATGGTGGTGGGCTGGTCGCTCTCCGAGCGCATGACCGCCGACATCGTGGTTTCGGCGCTGGCGTCGGCCAAATCGCGCGGCTACGTGGCCGGCAACGCGATATTCCACGCCGACCGCGGCGCCCAGTACACCAGCAGGCTTCTGGCCGAATGGGCGCGCGACAACGACGTGCGGCTGTCCTGCAGCCGCGCCGGCAACTGCCACGACAACGCGGTGGCCGAGTCGTTCCTCGCCATGCTGAAGAACGAGATGTACTACAGGCGCAGCTTCCCGACCAGGGATTCCGCCAAGCACGCGGTGGTCGAGTTCATCGAGGCGTACTACAACCGCCGAAGGCCCCGCTCGACGATCGGCTACAAGGTGCCGGCCGAGGCCATGGCGGCCTTCTTCGAGAGAACCGAGCCCAAGCTCGAGGCCATGCCTATGGCCGCTTGATTTCTCGAGCTTGCGTGTCCGAAATCTTGACACAGGTCAGAAGGCCTCGATGCCAGCGCTGCGCCGATATGGGGCAGCGGCCCCCCCGTTGGCCGCCATGGCCCTGACTTCCGAGCGTATGCTGGCGCCGCTCGTCTTAAGACGTCGACCTCCATCCGGAGCCTGCGGTTCTCGCGCTCGGGCTCCAGGATCCGGTTCTACTCGGGCGTGCGGTTGTCGGCGGCGCGCGGCGAGCCGGTCTCGTTTATCGACTTGACCCGCCTCTCCACGGTGCTCTTGTCGAGGTCGCACTCGTCCATGGCCTCGCGCCTGGGCTTTCCGGCGTTGTGGAGATCGACTATCTTCCTCTTGAACTCGTCGGTGAAATGCCTCGGTCTGGGGCCGGTCGAGGCCGAGCCCCCGGTCCGGCTGGGGTAGCATGTCGCTGCGGACCATTGTCTTTCCTCTCGTTGAATATCTAGGCGCTGACGATTCTAGGCGATGGCCCTCTCTTGCTGCTTACACCTCGATTGTGCTCGCTACCCCCAGCGGGCCCGGATCGAGCGATTCGGACCCGCTTTTGGGGCCTGCTGGAAACCCGGTGGTCAAAAAGGGCCAAATATGAGTACTGTTACCAGTTTGGTGGCAGCCAAATGGCCTCAAAAATCGGTGCCAGAGGCCAAAAGTGCATCGATTTTCGTTCTTCAGAGTCGCGATCGGGCTCCAAACAAGGCGATTTTGCTGCTCTGGACCGGAAAATCGATGCTACTAATTTGGTGACAGTACTCATATTTGGCCCTTTTGACCACTGCCCCTTGGTCCAGGACAAAACGGGCTGCCCGAATCAGGGGGCGGGTCCATTTTCGGCTGTCCTCAGCTTGCCAGTTCGAAAATGGACCCGCCCCAAGATTGAATCTTTATTCCAACTTTACACCTGGCTTTACAGCTGTCTTGTCAGCTGTAAAGCCAGGTGTCATACTAAAGCCCCAAGATTCGCCAAAAGAGAGGGGCCTTGATGGCACAGAGCGCGAACATGGATGCGTCGGAGCTTGCACGCGATATCGCGGCCGGCCTAGCATCGGCAACGACGGCAACGGAGCGCGCGGCACTGGTGCCCGCAGAGCTCGTCGAGGCCATTCAGCAACTTAAAACCCAACGCGACGCGGTGATCCTGGCGCACTATTACGTGGCGCCCGAGGTTCAGGCTGTGGCCGATTACGTCGGCGACAGCTTCTACCTGGCAAAGCTCGCCAAGAGCCTACCGCAGCAGACCATCGTGTTGTGCGGCGTGGAGTTTATGGGCGAGAGCGCCAAGCTGCTCAATCCCACCAAGACCGTGCTGCTGCCCGAGCCGGGCGCGGATTGCCCCATGGCTCACATGGTCAAGCGCGAGACGGTCGACGCGGCGCGCGCCGAGTACGGTGACGACCTTGCCGTGGTCTGCTACGTCAACTCCACGGTCGAGATCAAGAGCTGGAGCGACGTGTGCGTCACCAGCTCCAACGCCGTCAAGATTGTGTCCGAGCTGCCGCAGCAACACGTCCTGTTCATCCCCGATCAAAACCTGGGCCGCTTCGTAGCCGAGCAGGTGCCGCAAAAGCACGTCATCCTCAACAACGGCTACTGCCCGCGCCACCACATCATTACCGTCGAGCAGATCGTCGATGCGCAGGAGGCCCACCCCGACGCGCTCGTGCTGGCGCACCCCGAGTGCAAGGCCGACGTGCTGGCCGAGGCCGACTACATCGGCTCCACCGCCGGCATCATCAAGTATGCCGAGGAGTCCGACGCGAGCGAGTTCATTATCGTGACGGTCCGCGGCGTGCTCTATGAGCTCGAGCGCCGCCGCCAGGGCACCGGCAAGAAGTTCTACTTCCCCGCGGTGCAGCCCACCTGCGTCAACATGGACCTCATCACGCTCGAAAAGCTCGTGCGCTGCCTGGAGACGGGCGAGGGCGAGGTGCAGATCGGCGTGTCGGACGAGGCTGCCGACCAGGCCAAGCTCACGCTCGACCGCATGCTCGAGTACGCGGCGCGCTAAGCCAATGTGACATGAGGGACCATCCCTTATGTCACATTACAAGGGAGAGGATTCCTGTGGAAACCAAACAATACCCCGATATGGAGTGCGATGTCGTCATTGCCGGTTGCGGCGTGGCGGGCCTGTATGCGGCTCTCAATCTGCCGACGAGCACGCGCGTAATCATGCTCTCCAAGGGCGCCGTCGACGAGTGCGATTCGATGCTCGCGCAGGGCGGTATCTGCGTGCTGCCCGAAGGCTCTGACTACGATGCCTTCTTTGAGGACACCATGCACGCCGGCCATTACGAGAACCGCCGCGAGAGTGTTGACATCATGATTCGCTCGAGCCGTTCGGTCATCAATGATCTGCTGGCCATGGGCGTGGACTTTGAGCGCAAGGCCGACGGCAGCCTCGACTTTACCCGCGAGGGCGCGCACAGCCGCCCGCGCATCGCCTTCCATGCCGATATTACGGGCAAGGAGATTACGACCAAACTGCTCCAGGCTGTTCGCAAGCTGGACAACGTGCAGATTCTCGAACACGTTGCCATGACCGATATCCTGACCGCCGAGCGCGATGGCGCCACGGTGTGCACCGGCGTCGTCGCCGTTGCCGTGGATGAGAACAGCTCGGTTCGTCCTGCCGACGAGCTGGCAAATACCGCCGAGGGCGTGCATGCCGGCGAGCCGTTTAAGATCCATGCCCGCCATACGCTGTGGGCGACGGGCGGTATCGGCGGCGTGTACGACCATTCGACTAACTACCCGCAGCTCACGGGCGATGCATGCTACATCGCTCAGGAGCATGGCATTAAGATGGAGCACCTGGACTACGTGCAGATTCACCCCACGGGGCTGTTCTCGCCGCAGCCGGGTCGCACCTTCCTGATCAGCGAGAGCTGCCGCGGCGAGGGCGCGATTTTGCTCAACGCCGCCGGCGAGCGCTTTACCGACGAGCTTCAGCCGCGCGATGTGGTCGCTGCCGCTATTCGCGAGCAGATGAAGCAGGACGGTACCGAGCACGAGTGGCTGAGTTTTGCCCCCGTCGAGCGCGATGTGGTGACCGGGCACTTTGCCAACATTCGCGCGCGCTGCCTGGAGGACGGCCGCGACATCTTGGACGAGCCCATCCCCGTTACGCCCACGCAGCACTACTTTATGGGTGGCGTATGGGTCGATAAGGACGGCCGCACCTCGATGCCCGAGCTCTACGCCGCGGGCGAGACGGCCTGCAATGGCGTGCACGGCAAGAACCGCCTGGCTTCTAACAGCCTGCTCGAGTCCCTAGTTTGGGGCCGCCGCGCTGCTTGGCGTATGCGCACCGGCGAGTCGCTGACCGTGGAGCAGGCCGGTGAGCCCGCGCTTGACGGACGTCACCGCGCCCTGAGCGCCGAGACCCTTGCAATCGATGATTTGGCCCGTGCCGCCGGCACGCAGGCCGTGGAGGAGTAGACCATGAATCCCATTACCATGAAGCTCGTCGTCGATGATCTGATTTTGCAGGCTCTGCGCGAGGACATCACGTTTGAGGACGTGAGTACGGCGAGCGTGTGCCCTACGGCGCGCCCCGCTACCGTTGAGCTCATCGCCAAGGCCGATGGCATCATCGCCGGCTTGGATGTGTTCGCTCGCACCTTTGAGCTGCTGGATTCGCAGAGCTCGGTGCTGTTTGATGTTGCCGACGGTGACGAGGTGCACGCCGGCGACCACGTGGGCCAGGTGCGCGGCGATGCGCGCGTATTGCTTTCGGGCGAGCGCGTGGCGCTCAACTACCTGCAGCGCATGAGCGGCATCGCTACTTACACGCATCGGATGGCGGCCGCGCTCGAGGGCACCAAGACCGTGCTTGTCGACACGCGCAAGACCACGCCGGGCATGCGCGTCTTCGAGAAGGCAGCAGTCGAGATCGGCGGTGGCAGCAACCACCGCTATAACCTGTCGACGGCCGTCATGCTCAAGGACAACCACATCGATGCAGCCGGTGGCGTGACGCGCGCGATCGAGATGGCGCGCGCCCATGCGTCGTTTACCACGACGGTCGAGATTGAGTGCGAGAACCTGGGCATGGTACGCGAAGCCGTGGAGGCCGGTGCCGACATTATCATGTTCGACAACATGACCCATGACGACATGGCCGCCGCCATCGAGCTTATCGCCGGTCGCGCCAAGACCGAGTGTTCGGGCAATGTGGACGCCGACAACATTCGCGCCCTGGCCGACCTGGGCGTTGACTTTATTAGCTCGGGCGCCCTGACGCACTCTGCGCCGATCCTCGACCTCTCGCTTAAGCACCTGCGTCTGCTGGACGGTAAATAATGAACGCCCGCGAGCGTCGCCGTGCCATCATGGGCGTGCTCGAAGGAGCCAAGGAGCCCGTTTCGGGCAGCGCACTTGCCCGCGAGGTTGGCGTGAGCCGTCAGGTCGTGGTTCAGGATATTGCCCTGTTGCGTGCCGATGGGCACGATGTCGTGGCAACCAACCGCGGTTACGTGCTGCAGGAAGCCGCGAGTAGCCCCGCCGTGCCCACGCGCTTGGTCAAGGTTCGCCACGGCGTGGAGCAGACAGGCGATGAGCTTACGAGTATCGTCGACGCCGGAGGCGCCGTGCTCAACGTGATCGTCAATCACCGCGTGTACGGTAAGATCACGGCCGACCTGGACATCCGCAATCGTCGCGATGTTGAGCGCTACCTGCACGATATCGAGAGCGGCAAGAGCTTTCCGCTACTAACGGTGACGAGCGGCTATCACTTCCATCGCATCGCGGCGGAGGACGAGCAAACCCTCGACGAGATCGAGGCCATGCTCAAGGAGAAGGGCTACTTGGCAGACCTCATGCCCTACGAGGACGATCTATCGTAGCCGACGCTGCAAACGCCCCTAAGCGGCAATCTGACGTTCAATCGTCGGTCGCGTACAAAAGTACGCTTCCCTCCTCTTTCACGTCACCTTGCTCGCTTAGGGGCGTTTTCGCTGACGTGAGCTCAACCTGTGACGGTGCCAAATTAATTATCCGCACAAAAAAGGAGGCCTCCGCGGCGATGCGGAAGCCTCCTTTTTGTGCACGGTGTACTTTTGAGTGTGCAAGTGGGGGAGTTGTTACTCCTCGACGATCTCGGTGATCGCGCCAGCGGGGCAAGCGTCCTGGCAAGCGCCACAGGCGACGCAGGAGTCCTCGTCAGCGACGGTAGCGACGTCCTGGAGCTCCAGAACGCCAGCGGGGCAGGAGTCGACGCAAACGCCACAAGCGATGCACTCGTCGGCATCAATTACGGGATGAGCCATGGTAGTTTCCTCTCTGTTGACCGACGCTACAGACGATGCGCGCCGGTTTGATTCGGGCAAAAACATACCACGGGAGCGACCGTTTGCAATACCCTCTGGCCGGCATCTTCATACCGTTCGCCGAGTATGCCAAGGTTTACTAAAAAACGCGCAGGTGGGGCCGTTGAGCTGCGCAAATGTTAGCTATAGGTGACTTGTAATATTGACCTATTGAGCGCGCCTGCGGAAAGGGCATCCCGTTATTTGGCCGAAAACCGGGTCGCAGTTTCCGGTTGGGCCCGCTAGCGGAAACTGCGACCCGGTATCAGCTCTCAAAACGGGATACGGTTTCCGGTTGAGCCTTCAGACGGAAACTGCGACCCGGAATCCACGCTCAAACCGGGATGCGCTTGCCGCAAGACGGCCCCCAGGCACCCCCGGACGCAAACCTCAGCCATCTCTACATAGATCTCAATAGATTTGCCGAGAACTCATTCAGCGCATCTACCTGCGCATTTAAGAACCTAAACTCTCAGCAATAAGAAATCTTATATGAATTGACTTAGATTTTGTATATTCCGGCCCATAAGGGGATACACTACATCCTGAAAGACAAGCCGAAGCGCCGCGCGACAGATCGTCGAGGCGGCGCGAACGCAAAAGAGAGAGGGAATTTCTAATGAGTAAGATTCTTGGTATCGACCTTGGTACTACTAACTCCGCCATGGCCGTCCTCGAGGGCGGTTCTCCGACCATTATCGTGAACGCCGAGGGCGACCGCACCACCCCGTCTGTTGTTGGCTTCCGTGCAGACGGCGACCGCGTCGTGGGTAAGGCCGCTAAGAACCAGGCGGTCACCAACCCCAAGAACACCGTGTTCTCCATCAAGCGCTTCATGGGCCGCAAGTACTCCGAGTGCACCTCCGAGATCAAGACCGTGCCGTATGAGGTCAAGGAGGGCCAGGGTGGCCGTGCCGTCGTCGATATCGAGGGCAAGGATTACACCGCCGAGCAGGTGAGCGCCATGACGCTCGCAAAGATGAAGGCCGACGCCGAGAAGTATCTGGGCGAGACCGTCACCGACGCCGTCATCACCGTCCCGGCCTACTTCAACGACGCCCAGCGTCAGGCCACCAAGGATGCCGGTAAGATCGCCGGCCTCAACGTCAAGCGTATCGTCAACGAGCCGACCGCTGCTGCTCTGGCCTATGGCCTGGACAAGCAGGGCACCGACCAGCGCATTCTGGTCTTCGACCTGGGCGGCGGCACCTTCGACGTCTCCATCCTCGACCTCGCCGACGGCGTGTTTGAGGTTCTGTCCACCTCGGGCGACAACCACCTGGGCGGCGACGACTGGGATCAGCGCGTCATCGATTGGATGGCCGATAAGTTCCAGCAGGAGAACGGTGTCGACCTGCGTCAGGACCCCATGGCCCTGCAGCGTCTGAAGGAGGCCGCCGAGAACGCCAAGAAGGAGCTCTCCGCAGCCCAGCAGTCCACCATCAACCTGCCGTTCATCACCATGAACCAGTCTGGCCCGCTGCACCTCAACTACACGCTGACCCGCGCCGAGTTCGAGAAGATCACCCGCGACCTGCTCGAGCGCTGCAAGCAGCCTGTCACCAACGCCCTGCGCGACGCTAAGCTCAAGCTCTCCGATCTGACCGAGGTCATCCTCGTCGGCGGCTCCACCCGTATGCCCGCCGTCCAGGATCTGGTCAAGACCATGACCGGCAAGCAGCCCAACATGTCCGTGAACCCCGACGAGGTCGTTGCCGACGGCGCCGCCGTCCAGGGTGGCGTGCTCACCGGCGACGTCGAGGGCATCCTGCTGCTCGACGTTACCCCGCTGTCGCTGGGTGTCGAGACCATGGGCGGCATCATGACCAAGATGATCGACCGCAACACCACGATCCCGACCTCCAAGACCGAGGTCTACTCCACCGCTGCCGACAACCAGACCAGCGTCGAGATCAACGTGCTCCAGGGCGAGCGCGAGCTTGCCCGCGACAACAAGTCGCTCGGTAAGTTCCAGCTGACCGGTATCCCGGCTGCCCGCCGCGGCGTGCCGCAGATCGAGGTCACCTTCGACATCGACGCCAACGGCATCGTCAAGGTCTCCGCTAAGGACAAGGGCACCGGCAAGGAGCAGCAGATTACTATCTCCGGCTCCACCGCGCTTTCCGACGACGAAGTCGATCGCATGGTCAAGGACGCCGAGGCTCATGCCGAGGAGGACAAGAAGCAGAAGGAAGAGGTCGAGGTCCGCAACCAGACCGACAGCCTGTGCTACTCCACCGAGCAGACCCTCAACGAGCTGGGCGACAAGGTTTCCGCCGATGTGAAGTCCAAGGCCGAGGCCGCTATCGCCGACGCCAAGAAGGCGCTCGAGGGCTCTGACGTCGAGGCCATCAAGGCCGCTGGCGAATCCCTGCAGTCCGTAGCCTACGAGCTGGCTCAGGTTGTCTACGCCGACGCTCAGCAGCAGACCGACGGCGCCGCCGGTGCCCAGCCTGCCGACGATGACGTTGTCGACGCCGACTACGAGGTTGTGGACGACGAGGACAAGTAATCATGTCCGCCCGTAAAGCTCGCACGGAGGCGGCCGCCGCTGGCGCCGCCCCCGTTGACTCTGAGGAGAAGGACGTGAAGATTCCCGTAGAGGCCGTCGACGATACCGAGGCCAACGAGGCCGAGGCCGCCGAGGCTGCCGAGAACCAGGTAGAGGATTCCAACAAGGAGGCGACGATGACCGAGGACGAGATGGTGGAAGCCGCTATCCGCGCCGGTGAGGAAGCCGCCGACAACGACTTTAAGCTCAAGTTCGAGCAGGCCCAAAAGGAGCTTGCCGACGTACGCAGCGAGCTCGATGCTGCGGCAGAGGCTCAGAAGGCCGCCGAGGACAAGGCAAAGGACGCCACCGAGCGTACCGCCCGTCTGCAGGCCGACTGGGAGAACTTCCGTCGCCGCACCGCCAGCGAGCGTATCGCCGAGCGCGAGCGCGCGACCGAGAAGCTTGTCACCGCGCTGTTGCCGGTGGTTGACGATATCGAGCGTGCAATCGACCATGCCCGTAGCCAGGAGCTTTCCGACGACTTTAAGCAGTTCGTCGATGGCGTTGATGCGGTGCATGCCAAGCTGCTCGATGTGTTTGCGCACGAGGGCGTTGAGCCCATCGACCCCAAGGGCGAGGCGTTCGATCCGCTCGAGCACCAGGCCGTGGGGCGTGTCGAGGACGCATCGCAGTACGACGAGACCGTCAACGACGTGTACCAGAAGGGCTACCGCATGGCGGACCGCATCCTGCGCTCCGCGATGGTGACGGTGACCTACGGTGGCGAGAAGCGCCCCGCACCGGAGCCCGAAGCGGCGCCCGAGGATGCTGCGGCCGATACGGCTGAGAGCACCGAGGAGTAATTGAGAAGGGCCCCGGGGCAACACCCGGGGCCCTTTCTGGCCTAGTGCCATATGACAGTATGAGCCGCCGCCCGTTGAGCGGTGGATGAAACAGGAGAGGAGCTACGATGGCTGCAGGCAAAACCTTCTATGACATCCTGGGCGTATCCAAGAGCGCCTCCGACAAAGAGATCAAGAGCGCGTTTCGCAAGCTCGCGCAAAAATACCACCCCGATGCCGGCGGCGACGAGGCCAAGTTCAAGGAGATTAGCGAGGCTTACGAGACGCTTTCGGACGAGAAGAAGCGCAAAGAGTACGACCAGATGCTCATGTTCGGCGGCATGCCGGGCGCGGGCGGCGCGTATGGCGGCGGCTACGGTGCCGGCGCGGGCGCCAGCGGCTGGGGCGATATCTTCGACAGCATCTTTAGCGGCAACGGCGCTTGGGGCAGCGATTGGGGCTCGGGCTTTGCCGGGGCTGCGGGTAATGCCGGTGCCGGTGCGGGTCGCAGCCGTGCTCGCAAGGGCGGCGACCTGTCGCTGACTGTCGACGTGACGGCCGAGGACGCGTTTCGCGGCGTGACGCACAAGGTCACCTATCGCATTCCCTCGACGGGCGAGCAGCAAACCATTACGGTCTCGGTTCCCGCAGGTGCGGTCGACGGCGGCAAACTACGCTACAAGCGTCGCGGCGAGTATGGCGTTGCGGGTGGCGAGCGCGGCGACCTGGTCGTGACCACGCATGTGGAGGAGCACCCGCTGTTTAAGCGCAAGGGTGCCGATGTGACCATGGAGGTACCGATCTCGGTTTACGAGGCGGCGCTCGGCTGCACGGTGGATGTGCCCACACCCGGCGGCGCGACGGTTCGTCTGAAGGTGCCGGCGGGCACCCAGACGGGCAAGAAGTTCCGCTTTAAGGAGATGGGCGCGCCCGATGTTAAGCACCGTGGCCGCACGGGCGCGCTGCTCGTCGAGATCAAGGTGCAGGTTCCCACGAACCTGTCCGACGATGAACGCGATGCCATGACCAAGCTGCGCGAGGCCGACACGCGCGACTATCGCGAGAAGGTCAATCGTTACAAGGCGACGTACTAGGGCGGTCGCGGCGCACGCCCACGCCCGCGGGCTTATGATGGACGATAACGAGACGGAAAGGGGTCAGGTAGCATGGCCGAGGACAATAGGAACAAACCGCTGTACATGATCAGCGTGGCGGCCGAGCTGACCGGCATGCACCCGCAGACTCTGCGCGTCTACGAGTCCAAGGGCTTGGTGAACCCCCAGCGCTCGGGCGGCAACACGCGTCTGTATTCGCGTGCCGATATCGAGCGCCTGGAGCTCATCAACCAGCTGACTGACGAGGGCATCAACCTTGCCGGCGTGGTGCGCATCCTCGATATGAAGGAGCGTGCCGAGGAGCGCGAGCGCGAGAACGAAAAGCTCCGCGCCCGCGTGCGCCAGCTCGAGGACGAGCTGCACGAGTATAAGATGCAGAAGAAGATCACCGCCCTGGCCCCGCGCGACGGCTCGGTCAACCCCGAGCAAGTCATGCGCAAACTGCTGGGCACGGGCGGCGACCTGTAGGCACTCATTGGGGACAGACTTAAATGAGTACCTGCAGAATGAGAGTGGATAATCTCCCGTTTTTTGCCTGTTTGCAGGCTCAAAGTGGGAGATTATCCACTCTCGTCATTTGAGCGTCTAAGTCTGCCTCCCCAGGACCTAACTCGTCCTTTACTTTACTGAGATAAAGTGAACGTGTAGATTCGTAACCCACTCGCAACCGTTCTATGGCACGATATTGAACGAATGTATGCTATGCGCCCAAATCTTTTGGGCAGAGTGGGAGACAGTATGGTCAAGCTGTACGAGGACGGCATCTACCTGCGCGGAGGCAGCGAGGTTGTGCCTGCGGCCGAGGCTGCCGAGCGCGGTATTACGCAGACGCCCGAGGATGCCAAGCGCGGCACCATCGCGTATTCGATCCTCCAGGCACACAATACGTCCGGTGACCCCGAGGCGCTCAAGATTCGCTTCGATGCCATGGCGAGCCACGACATCACCTTTGTCGGCATCATCCAGACGGCACGCGCCTCGGGCATGGAGCAGTTCCCGCTGCCCTACGTGCTCACCAACTGCCACAACTCGCTGTGCGCCGTGGGCGGCACCATCAACGAGGACGATCACGTCTTTGGCCTCTCGGCTGCCAAGAAGTACGGCGGCATCTTCGTCCCGCCGCACATCGCCGTCATCCACTCCTTCATGCGTGAGAACTTCGCCGGCTGCGGCAAGATGATCCTGGGCTCCGACTCGCACACCCGCTACGGCGCCCTGGGCACCATGGCCGTGGGCGAGGGCGGCGGCGAGCTGGCAAAGCAACTGCTGCGCGACACTTACGACGTTGCCTATCCCGGCGTAGTCGCCATCTACCTCACGGGCGCCCCGCGCCCCGGCGTTGGCCCGCACGATGTGGCACTTGCCATCATCCGTGCCGTCTTTGCCAAGGGCTACGTCAAGAATAAGGTCATGGAGTTTGTGGGCCCGGGCATCGCGAGCATGACGACCGATTACCGCAACGGCGTCGACGTCATGACCACCGAGACTACCTGCCTGTCGAGCATCTGGGCCACCGACGAGGACACGCACGCATTCCTGACCATGCACGGTCGCGGCGACGACTACCGCGAGCTCAAGCCCGCCGATGTCGCCTACTACGACGGTTGCGTCGAGGTCGACCTGTCGAGCATCAAGCCCATGATCGCCCTGCCGTTCCATCCTTCCAACGGCTTTGAGATCGACGAGCTCAACGAGAACCTCGAGGACATCCTTCACGAGGTGGAGCTCGAGGCCGCCAAGATCGGCGAGGGCAAGACGCACTTTAGCCTGCTCGACAAGATCGTCGACGGCAAGCTGCATGTGCAGCAGGGCGTCATCGCCGGCTGCTCGGGCGGCAACTACGACTCCGTGGTCCAGGCTGCCCGCGTGCTCAAGGGCGCCAACACCGGCTGCGGCGAGTTCTCGCTGTCGGTCTATCCCACGAGCCAGCCCGTGGCACTCGAGCTTACGCGCCGCGGCTATATCTACGATCTTATGGAGGCCGGCGCGATTGTGCGCACGGCATTCTGCGGCTCGTGCTTCGGCGCCGGCGACACGCCCGCCAACAACGGCCTGTCCATTCGTCACACCACGCGCAACTTCCCCAACCGCGAGGGCTCCAAGCCGGGCAATGGCCAGCTGAGCGCCGTGGCTCTGATGGACGCCCGCTCCATCGCGGCGACGGCTGCCAACGGCGGCGTCCTGACGCCGGCGACCGACCTGCCCGAGGACACCTGGGACGAGGCCTGCGAGTACACCTTTGACGACGCGCCGTACAAAAAGCGCGTGTACTGGGGCTTTGGCAAGGCGGAGCCCGCCGACGAGCTGGTCGAAGGCCCCAACATCAAGCCGTGGCCCGCGATGGAGCCCCTCGGCGACGACATCCTGCTCAAGGTGTGCTCCAAGATCATGGACCCGGTCACCACGACCGACGAGCTCATTCCCTCGGGCGAGACGAGCTCCTTCCGCTCCAACCCGCTGGGCCTGGCCGAGTTTACGCTGAGCCGTCGCGATCCGGCCTACGTGGGCCGCTCCAAGGAGGTCGACGCCGTGGAGAAGCGCCGCGTGGCCGGAGAGGCCGCGGGCGACCTGGCGGCGCTCGATGCCGAGCTTGCCGGCGTGTTTGAGGCGCTGGCCGGCGCGGGTGTCGCGGCAGACACCAAGGCGACTGAGTACGGCTCCATGCTCTACGCCAAGAAGCCGGGCGACGGTTCTGCCCGCGAGCAGGCCGCGAGCTGCCAGCGCGTAATTGGCGGCCTGGCCAACATCGTCCACGAGTACGCCACCAAGCGCTATCGCTCCAACGTGATGAACTGGGGCATGGTGCCCTTCCAGATGGAGGCCGAGCCCAACTTTGAGGTGGGCGACTACGTCTTTGTGCCGGGTATCCGTGCCGCGCTCGATGGCGACCTAAAGGACATCGCCGCTTACGTGGTGCGCGCCGATGGTGCGGCCGAGCAGATTGAGCTCTACATTGCCGATATGACGGCAGAGGAGCGTGCCATCGTCAAGGCCGGCTGCCTGATCAACTACAACAAGTTCAAGGCCGCTGCCGAGTAGCGCACTTAATTGTCCGCCCGGGGCTTACCCTTTCCCGCTCGCTCACGCGCTTCGCGAGGGTCGCGTTCGGGAAAGGGTAAGCCCCGGGCTACATTTCTGCGTTCTCGTTGGGTCTTGAGAGACGCTAAAAAAAGACTGGGACCACCACAAAGGGGACAGGCACCTTTGTGGTGGTTCCGTTTGTCTCGATCTGTAACATCTAGGCGGTTAAAAGTGTGCCTGGTGTTACAGATTGAGATTTTCCGACGGGGCTCTGCACTTAATCTCGACCTGTAACATCTGGGGCCCAATTTGCCGAGTAGTTGTTACAGATTTAGACAAGCGGTTGCCGTCAATCATTTCATCTAAATCTGTAACACCAAGGACCCAAAAGGGCCGCTAGCTGTTACAGGTTGAGACAGCGGAGCGCTGGAGCCGAAAACTACCACGAAGGTGTCTGTCCGGCGGGTCCTTATTTCGATGGGGTCCAGGTTATTTCGTCGTCAAATAGCCAAGTGCGTGACGAGCCACGGTCGCGCGCTGTCTGTGGATCGGGCTCGCAAGTTTGTTCGTAGGCATCCTCGGTACACCGATCCATAAAATCGACGACTGCCGTCTGGTCGCCTTCCATGACGTAGATCACGTTGCCATCCGAGATATAGACTCCCGGCCCTTCGTTGTCCACGTAGCCGGGGTCGTATGAAACGTTGCACAGTCTGCTCCCGTTTGCCGCATCGAGTTCAAGGGTCGAATAATACCCGCCATTCATTTGGCCTTTCTTGGCTCGATATATTGCGGCGCCGTACCATCGCTTAAACGTCTTGCCTTTGAGTAAACTGGTTGCCTTGCCGATAAGCTGCTCATCTTGGGTATAGCGCGTGGCTCCAAGTTCGATTCGGGGATAGTTACTGACCCCAAGCGCTGCGGGCGTACCGTCGAAATCGACGTTGATTGAATCGGGTTTGACGATATCGGTGAGGATTTCGATGGGGTAGCTTACGGTTTCAACCGCCGCCTGCGTTGCCGAGGCAGGGAGAAATGCGAGATAGATAATGCCCACGCCGACTGCGGTAATTGCAAACGCTAAGACGAGCAGGCCGATGTAGGTGGAGCGTTTCACGGCGGGTACCTCGCAAACAGCATGCATTCATTAAGATAAGTGATACCAGCTTACGACAATATTCAAAAGAAAGCGACCGCCCGGAATGAGAGGGCTAAAAGGCCCTATTGGGCTTCGATTTGATCTCTAATAGGAATATTTGCCTCCCCTCATTCTGGGCGAGGGGTCAAAAATTGAGTTCACGAGTTTTGCGCAATACTATTCTCACTAAACTCGCTATTTTCACTATAAGCACTATAAAAACGACAGGGACGATGACGAGAAAGTTGTGGCGTACGATAGCCAAGTCGTTTAGGCCGGCACCCTTGTCTTGAATCTCCATCTATATCTGCGCGAACGGGCTATCGGTGGCTCTCGATTTCGTCGCTGTGTTCTCGTTGGGTCTTGAAGGACGCTAAAAAAGACTGGGACCACCACAAAGGGGACAGGCACCTTTGTGGTGGTGGGGTACGAGCAGCTCCTTTTGGTAATAGTGCTGGCCGCGATATCATTAGTGCAGGTGGCGAAGGCTTGCATTGTGAGGTGTTTTGCTGTGAGAAGTCCTGCCCGTATTGGATTGATTGTCTTGGCGCTTGCGATCGCTGTGGTTGGCGCGGGCGCTGTCGGTATGGCATTTCTACCTGCTGCGGTGACGGAGCCGGTGGTCAAGCCTGTGACTCAATCTGTCGAACTTCTGACCGGCGACGACAAGCCCGAGACCATTACCGTTGATTTTGATGAGCAGCCGGCTGTGCTGGGTATTAGCAATTATCCGCGTATTCAGCTTGGGGCCATGCGCTATACCACGGATACAAGCCTGATCGATAGGGCGTCCGAGCTACTCAAGGGCAAAACATTTAAGCGTTGGTACGGATATGCGTCCTATCGGGCAAAAGCGAACGACATGGTTGGCGGATGCCACTCGTCCATCGAGCTGGACACTGCAAACGGCGCAAAGTTATGTGATGTCTCGTACGATCCGGGCTACGAGGGCAATGAGGGTCCGGGCATCTACATCATGGACGGCGATGTCGCCTATGTCATGGAGGGCGACCAGACCGAGCTCAACGATTTTATGGGTCAGTGTATCCAAGATGCCTATAAACAGACCTGCTTGCCTGACCCGCAGACTGCACGCGATAGTGGGTCTGCCCGTACATGGCTGTTCGAGGATGAGATGCCCTGGACCGTCGAATCGGGAAGTACGGGTTCGGCGAAGGAGTAGAGACCGCGACCACCACAAAGGTGCCTGTGAACTGCGCCCCGAAACTTGGACTGAATAAATA
>NZ_QSBB01000017.1:0-44397 GCF_003465595.1 Collinsella sp. AF05-9 | reverse complement strand
ACCGCCTCGCGGTGACATCGTTTTTATGTCAACCTTGGTCTAACAGAGCCAAACAAAAAAGCCCCCGTTTTCGGGAGCTTTCTCAACCAAAATGGCGGAGGAGGAGGGATTCGAACCCTCGTGACCTTATACAGGCCAAACGGTTTTCGAGACCGCCGCATTCAACCACTCTGCCACCCCTCCGCGTGGGGTAAAAACAAAGCAGGCTCGAAGGCCTGCTTTGGAATTAACTGGCGGAGAGTCAGGGATTTGAACCCTGGAGACGCTTTTGACGCCTACACGATTTCCAATCGTGCTCCTTCGGCCACTCGGACAACTCTCCGTTAAATGCGAAAGTCAGTATACACGAGGAATCGCAAAGTGCAAACAGAAAAGTTGGCATTTTTTAAAACGCTTGGCCGTGCTTGGCGCTGCAGTGGGGCTTGAGGTCCCAAAAAACGGCTTCCGACCAGCGTGGTTGATCAACTCAATTGTTCAAAAAAGGGTATTCATAAGCGACTTGGCAATGAATTTAAAAATCTTTGGGTGGTGCTGTGGGCCACTGGTATGCATTTTGCGACCACAGCCTTGTGCCCGCTGACCTGCGGCTTGGCTCAGCTTGTCCCCACGGCACCGTATCTTGAACACAGATCCGTCAAGCATTTGGTCAGCATTTGGTTGGAATGCGCATGAAGTGCCGTGTGAGCATGGACATATGTGGAGGTCATGAGGTTGTAGCTGCATATTCTTGCAGCCTAGGAGGTTGAAAGATATTATTACCAAGTCTTTTCCTGCTTCAGGCGCACCTTCACGACCTGAAGCCACATTTGCCCAGAGGAGGTGACAATATGAAGGCTTATGAACTGCTGTTCTTTGTTGACCCGTCGCTCGACCCCGAGACTCGTCTCGCTGTTATGAAGCGTATCGATACCACGATCGCTGAGGGCGCTGGCAAGGTCGACTCCGTTGACGAGTGGGGCAAGCGCAAGCTCGCCTACGAGATCAACGACCTCACCGATGGTGACTACACCCTCATCAACTTCCACGCAGATCCTACCCAGATCGCCGAGCTTGATCGCGTCCTGCGCATCACCGACGCTGTGGTCCGCCACATGATCGTCCGTCGCGACGACCAGGAGTAAGACTGTCGTTTTGGACTGGGCTTGTGCCCCAAGAGGAAGTAGTGAGTTATGAGCATCAATCGAGTGAACATCACCGGTAACCTCACCCGCGATCCCGAGCTGCGCGCCACCGCCGGCGGAACCCAGGTTCTGTCCTTTGGCGTCGCCGTGAACGATCGTCGCCGCAACGCGCAGACTGGCGAGTGGGAGGACTATCCCAACTTTGTCGACTGCACCATGTTCGGCACCCGCGCCGAGGCCGTGAGCCGTTTCCTGGCAAAGGGAAACAAGGTCGCGATCGAGGGCAAGCTGCGCTACAGCTCTTGGGAGCGCGACGGCCAGCGCCGGAGCAAGCTTGAGGTCATCGTCGATGAGATCGAGTTTATGAGCTCCCGTGGTGGCCAGGGTGGCTACGACCAGGGCGGTTACGCCCCCGCAGCTCCCGCGCCCGCAGCACGTCCTGCCGCACCGGTGGCTACGCCGCCCGCGGTCGACGTCTACGATGAGGACATCCCGTTCTAAGGGTTGTTCACCTATTTTTGAGTGAGAGGCGGCTTCGGTTCGCCGAAGTTGCCAAACGAAAGGTATTTTGACATGGCTAATGATTTTTCTGCACGTCAGCCGCGTCGTAAGTACTGCCAGTTCTGCAAGGAGAACACTGAGTTCATCGACTATAAGGACACTCAGCTTCTCCGTAAGTACATGACCGACCGTGGCAAGATTAAGCCCCGTCGCGTCACTGGCGCTTGCACGCAGCATCAGCATGACATCGCCAACGCCATCAAGCGCGCCCGCGAGATGGCTCTCCTGCCGTACACCGTCCCCGTGGTTTCCTCTCGTGGCAACCGCGACCGCGGCTAAGAAGGGAGACGCATCATGAAGGTTATTCTTCTCGATGAGATCAAGGGCAAGGGCGGCGAGGGTGACGTCGTAGAGGTCGCTCAGGGTTACGCTGAGAACTTCCTGTTCCCCAAGAAGCTCGCTGTTGCCGCCACCAAGGGCAACCTCAAGCAGCTTGACGAGCGTCGCAACAACATCGCCAAGCGCGAGGCCGTCCGTCTGGCTACCGCCAACGAGACCAAGGCTGCCTTCGAGGGCAAGACGGTCACCGTTGACGTCAAGGTCGGCGACGAGGGCATCCTCTTTGGCTCCGTTACCGCCGCTATGATCGCTGACGCCATCAAGGCTCAGCTCGGTATGGACATCGACCGCAAGCGCGTCGAGCTCGGTAAGCCCATCAAGGTTGCCGGTGCCCACACCGTTGCCATCTCGCTGTACCGCGAGATCAAGGCCGAGGTTGTCGTTCTCGTCGGCGTTACCGCCGAGGAGCTCGCTGCCGAGGCTGAGGTCGAGGAGGCCGCTGAGGTCGCCGAGGCCGAGACCGCCGAGGTCGAGACTGAGGCTGCTGCCGAGTAGCATTTGCTGCAACGCAACAATCTTGTTCTAAGAAGGGCGCTCTGGGAAACCAGGGCGCCCTTTTGTTTTTTGCGCTGAGTGAGTGTCATGGTGAACGTTGCGTCGAAGTCCTATATACAGGACCGTTCATCCGTTTGGTTCGGTGATGATTGGCGGCGCGCGGCGCGTTTTGGGACCGTGGCTGATACTATGGATGCTCGCAAGCGATATGAATGAGGATGCTCATGGCATATGACGATAGGGAGACCGGGCTGACGGTTGAGGACCGCGGCCCCAAGTTGGGTCTTCCCCAAAACCAAGATGCAGAGGCCAATGTACTGGCCGCTATGCTGCTATCGCCCGAGGTGGTCGAAGAGGCCCAGGTCGAGCTGCAGCCCGATGACTTCTACCGGCCCATTCATAAGACCATCTATACCGCGATGGTCGATATGTACAACAGCCGCATTCCCATCGACTCCATCTCGCTGATCGATTACCTGCGAAGCATCAACAAGCTTGATGCCGTGGGCGGCGAGGCCTACATTTTGGAGTTGATGGGTCAGACCCTATCGCTCGTGAACTGGCAGCATCATGCCGCCATCGTTCGCCGCGATTCGATGCTGCGTGAGCTGATCGGCGCCACCAACGAGATCAACGCGCTGGCATATAACGCCCCCACCGATACCAAAGAGGTTGTCGAGCTGGCCGAGAGTAAGCTGCTCAAGGTCACGGCACGCGAGGTCAAGTCGAGCTACAAGACGCTGACCGAGTTTATGGTCGAGGCCTATAACGAGGCCGAGGAAGTGTGCCAGGCCGGTGGCCAGGCTGCGGGCGTGCCCACGGGCTTCCCGTCGCTCGACCGCATGCTCATGGGTTTTCGCGAGGGCCAGCTCATCATTATCGGCGCCCGTCCTGCTGTAGGTAAGACGTCGTTCGCCCTGAATCTGGCGCTCAACGCTGCCGCTGCTGGTTATACCGTCGGCTTCTTCTCTCTGGAGATGTCGGGCAAGGAAATTGCCCAGCGTCTGATTTGCGCCTACGCCATGATCTCGATCAGTGACTTCCGCATGGGCCGCATTAGCCCCGAGCAGTGGGCCAATATCAACGAGGCCACGCAGACCTTGTCCAAGCTCGATATTCTGATTGACGATACGCCCGGCACCACAGTGACCGAGATTCGCGCCAAGAGCCGCCGCATGCTCCACAACAAGGAGAAGGCCATCATCATCCTGGACTACCTGCAGCTGGTGAGTCCTCCGCCGGGACGCCGCTCCGAGAGCCGTACCGTCGAGGTCTCCGAGATGTCGCGTGGTCTGAAGATCATGGCCAAGGAGCTCAAGATCCCGCTCATCGCGCTGTCGCAGCTCTCGCGTCAGGTCGAATCCCGTACCGGCAAGCGTCCGCAGCTTTCCGACCTTCGTGAATCGGGCTCCATCGAGCAAGACGCCGATATCGTTATGTTCTTGGACCGCTCCGCCGACGAGGCCGAGGCCTCGCGCGACGATCGACCCGACGAGGGCGTTACGCGTATCGTCGTGGCCAAGAACCGTTCGGGCCCGATCGGCGACGTCGACCTGATGTTCCTGCCGGCATCCACCAAGTTCTATGAGCTTGATGGGGCACATGCCGAGGAGTAGGACAGGCGCCCGTTGCACGGGTATACTGGGAATGTTTTGTGCTTCTGCGTGCCGGCGTGGCGCGTAGACAGTCCATGAATGTAAGGAGTAAACATGCCGTCAACCGTTTTGGTCGGTGCCCAGTGGGGCGATGAGGGCAAGGGTAAGATTTGCGACCTGGTCGCCGGCGACTTCGATGCCGTCGTGCGCTACTCGGGCGGCAATAACGCCGGCCACACCATCGTCGTCAACGGCAAGAAGTACGGCCTGCACCAGGTGCCCTCCGGCATCATGTATTCCGACCACGTGTCGGTGATCGGTAACGGCTGCGTCGTCAACCCCAAGGTTGTCCTTGAGGAGATCGACATGTTCGAGGCCGACGGCATCACCACCAAGAACCTCAAGATTAGCGGCAACGCGCATGTCATCATGCCGTACCACATCGACCTGGATGGCGCCTTTGAGCAGAAGCTCGGCAAGAAGAACATCGGTACCACCAAGCGCGGTATCGGTCCGTGCTATCAGGACAAGATGGCCCGCATTGGCCTGCGCATGCAGGATATGCTGGACGAGGCGCTGTTCCGCGACAAGCTGGAGACCGCTCTCGCCCGCGTGAACCCCGAGCTTGAGCTCATCTACAACCTGCCCACCTACACCGTGGACCAGATTTGCGACGAGTACCTGCCCATGGCCGAGCGCCTGCGTCCCTACATCACCGAGACGAGCCTGCTGCTCAACAACATGATCGATGAGGGCAAGGACCTGCTGTTTGAGGGCGCCCAGGCGACGCTGCTCGACATCGACCACGGCACCTATCCGTACGTGACGTCTTCCAACTGCACCGCCGGCGGCGCCATTACCGGCTCCGGCGTCGGCATGAAGAACGTCGATCGCGTGCTGGGCGTCATGAAGGCCTATATCACCCGCGTCGGTTCGGGCCCCATGCCCACCGAGCTTTCCTATGAGTCCGAGGCTGGCCACACGCTGACCGAGGAGGGCTATGAGTACGGCGTGACCACCGGTCGCCGTCGTCGTTGCGGCTGGTTTGACGGCCCTATCGCCAACTATGCCTCGTGCGTCAACGGCCTCACCGACATCGCCGTGACCAAGCTCGACGTGCTTTCGGCCTTCGACACCATCAAGGTGTGCGTGGCCTACGACGTCGATGGCGAGCGCTACACCAGCGTGCCCGAGCATCAGGTGCGCTTTGAGCATGCCAAGCCCATCTACGAGGAGCTCCCTGGCTGGAAGTGCGACATCACCGGTTGTCGCAGCTTTGACGAGCTGCCGCAGGAGGCTCAGGGCTACGTGGCGTTTATCGAGGATCTGGCACACACCCGCGTGACGTTCATTGGCGTTGGCGCTGGTCGCGAGCAGATTATCAACCGATTCTGGAAGTAATCGGGACTATTTGGTTATTGCGATATACCCCTTTGCAGCCCGGGTGGGCGGCCGAGGGGTATATTTGCTTGCAAGGGGCTCGCGCGGAGCGGGCCATTCATCCATAGAGGAGGCACCCTTGAAGGCGGACACTCAAACCATCGACATCCTGTTGTTGGGCAGCGGCGGCCGTGAGCATGCTTTGGCAGCCAAGCTCGCAGCATCACCGCGCGCCGGCAAGCTCTACATCGCGCCGGGCAACGGCGGCACCGCGAGCTGCGGCGAGAACGTTGTTCTCGACGACTGCGATCCTGCGGCCGTGGCGGCGTTTGCGCAGAGCCACGGATGCGGACTCGTGGTAATTGGCCCCGAGGCTCCGCTCGTGGCGGGCGTGGCCGACGCCGTGCGCGCGGCGGGTATTCCCTGCTTTGGCCCGGGTGCCGAGGGCGCCCAGATGGAGGGCTCCAAGCTGTTCTCCAAGCAGCTCATGGAGCGTGCGGGCATTCCGACGGCAGCCTACGGCTCGTTTACCGACGAGGCTTCGGCTCTCGCCTACGTACGCGAGCAAGGCGCCCCGCTGGTCGTCAAGGCCGACGGCCTTGCCGCAGGCAAGGGCGTTATCGTGGCGACCGAACTTGAGCAGGCCGAGGAGGCCGTGCGCGAGTGCTTTGGCGGCACCTTTGGCGATGCCGGCAACACCGTGGTTATCGAGGAGATGCTCGTTGGTCCCGAGTGCTCGCTGTTGGCCTTTACCGACGGCAAGACCGTGCGCCCCATGGCCACCTCGCAGGACCACAAGCGCGCGCTTGAGGGCGACCTTGGTCCCAACACCGGCGGCATGGGCGTCTACAGCCCGGTGCCCATCGTGACTGACGAGGAGCACGCCACCATGGTGAAGGTCATGGAGCAGACCGTGGCCGAGCTCGCTGCCGAGGGTATCGACTACCGCGGCTGCCTGTACGGCGGCTTTATGCTCACGCCTGCCGGCCCCAAGGTGCTGGAGTTCAATGCCCGCTTTGGCGACCCCGAGACGCAGGTCGTTCTGCCGCGCCTTAAGAACGACCTGGTCGAGGTCATGCTCGCCTGCGCCAACTGCGAGCTCGATCAGATTGAACTCGACTGGCGCGACGAGTGGGCCGTGGCCGTTGTCCTGACGAGTGCGGGTTATCCCGGCAGCTACGAGAAAGGCAAGGTCATTACCGGTATCGCCGATGCCGAGGCCATGGAGAACGTGACCGTGTACCACGCGGGCACTGCCGTGGTGGACGGCCAGCTCGTGACCAATGGTGGCCGCGTGCTTGCCGTGACCGCGCTGGGCGATACGTTTGAGAACGCCCGCAACCTTGCCTACGAGGCCTGCGAGAAGATTGATTTTGAGGGCAAGACCCTGCGTCACGACATCGGCCTGCGCGCGCTGCGCGGCCGCGACGCCTGGGATGCCTAAAATCCGAGAGGAATGAGACGGATGGACGAGAAGAACGAAGAGCTCGTGGACGCGCAGATCGTCGAAGAGGACAGCCGCGTGTATGGGCACGCCGAGGGCGAGCCTGGTGGCGAGGTCGCTGACGAGCCGGCGCTGGTGCTGGGCGATGACGACCCGCACGATGCCGAGCTGCACGAGAAGATTCTTTCGGAGGAGTGCGCCTGGAAGGGCAAGATCCTCGACGTCCACCGTCTTGAGGTTGAGCTGCCCAACGGTCGCCGCAGCGCCCGCGATATCGTTCGCCATCCGGGTGCGGCGGCTGTTGTGGCACTGACCGAGAGCGGCAAGATCGTACTGGTGCGTCAGTACCGCACCGCCATCGACCGCGTGACGGTCGAGATTCCCGCCGGCAAGCTCGATCCAGGCGAGGACCCGCTCGATTGCGCCAAGCGCGAGCTGCATGAGGAGACGGGCTTTAGGGCTGGTCGCATTCGCTTTTTGACGTCGATTGTCACGTCCTGTGGTTTTTGCGATGAGATTATCCACATCTACTTGGCTACCAAGCTCGAGTTTGATGCGCCCAACCCCGATGATGACGAGTTTGTCAACGTGGACCTGGTGCCGCTGCATGAGCTGATCGACGCCGTACTCGACGGCAAGATCGAAGACGCCAAGACCGTCGTGGGCGCCTTGGCCTGCGACAGCATCGCACACCGCCTTGGGGGCACGGAGCTTTAACGAGTGGGGATAGCCCTGGGACAAGTACTACTGATTGCTTTGTCCCAGGGCCTTACGTTGCTGATATTTCTTTGAGGATCACATGCTGAAGAGGTTTCTTTCGTATTACGAGCCCCAGATGGGGCTTTTTGTTGCTGATACTGTTTGTGCTCTGGTGCTTGCCGCCATTGACCTTGCTTTTCCTATTATTCTGCGTAATTTGACCGGTGGGCTATTTACTCAGGGTCAGGCTGCCATTATGCAGGCGCTCGGCATGATCGCGGTGGGCTTGGTGCTGATGTATGCCGTCCGCTGCGCCTGCCGCTACTTTGTGAGCTATTGGGGCCACGTGATGGGCGCGCGCATGGAGTCCAAAATGCGCGAGGACCTGTTCGACCAGTATGAGCGCTTTAGCTTTGCGTACTTCGACCGCAACAGCTCGGGTGACATGATGAGCCGCGTGGTCAACGACCTGTTCGATATCTGCGAGGCGGCGCATCACGTACCCGAGTGGATCATCATCTGCGGCATCGAGATTATCGGCTCGTTTGTGATCCTCTTTACCATCGCCCCGGTGCTCGCGCTCGCCATGGCCGTGGTGACGGCGGCGTTTGCGGTCGTCATGTTTTGGCAGAACATGCGCATGCGCGAGGTTTTTAGCGACAACCGCAAAAAGATCAGCGGCATCAATGCGCAGCTGCAGGATTCGCTGGCGGGCATGCGCGTGGTCAAGAGCTTTGCCAATGAGGAGACCGAACGCTTCAAGTTCCGCGCCTCCAACAATCGCTATCTTTCGTCCAAGGAGAACATGTATCACGCCATGGGCGTCTATACCGCGACGTATGGCCTGCTCTCGGGTGTGCTCTATGTGATCGTGGTGCTGCTGGGCGGCTGGCTGGTCGCCCAGGGACAGCTGCAGGCGGTCGATATGGCGACCTTTGCACTCTATATTTCGCTGTTCTGCACGCCGCTCGAGACGCTCGTCAATTCGGCCGAAACGTATCAGAAGGCCATCGCCGGCTTTAAGCGTATGGACGAGGTACTCTCGACTGCCCCGGATATCCAGGACAAGCCGGGCGCCACGGATCTGCGGGTGACCGCCGGCGCCGTGGAGTATCACGACGTGTGCTTTAGCTACGAGGATGTTGAGTTGGGCGAGGGCGGCGCCGACGGACGCCCTGTTATCGACCATATGAATCTGTCCATCAAGCCCGGCCAGACCATCGCGCTGGTTGGACCCTCGGGCGGCGGCAAGTCCACGACCTGTTCGCTGCTGCCGCGCTTTTATGACGTGGCTGCCGGATCCATTAGCATCGACGGTCAGGACGTGCGCGATGTGACGCAGCAGAGCCTGCGCCGCGCCATCGGCCTGGTGCAGCAGGATGTCTATCTGTTTGACGGTACGATTGGCGAGAACATCGCCTACGGCAAGCCGGGCGCTACGGCGGAAGAGATCGCCGAGGCCGCCCGTCGCGCCAACATCGATGCCTTTATCGAGTCGCTTCCACAGGGCTATGACACGGTCGTGGGCGAGCGCGGCAGCCGTCTTTCGGGCGGACAGAAGCAGCGTGTTGCCATCGCGCGCGTGTTTCTCAAGAATCCCAAGATCCTGATTTTAGACGAGGCGACGAGTGCTTTGGATAACGAGAGCGAGGAGGCGGTGCAGGAGTCGCTCGAAGAGCTGGCACGCGGCCGCACCACGATTATCATCGCCCACCGTCTTTCGACCATTAAGCATGCCGATGAGATTGCGACCGTTGAGCATGGTCGCGTTGTGGAGCGTGGCACGCACGAGGAGCTTCTCGCCCGTGGCGGCACCTATGCCCGTTACTATCGAATGCAGTTCGAAGGTGCGCGTGCGCACGAGCTCGACTGATTGATATGACAGGAAGTTTATGGCTGACAAGAACCCTTTGACTCCGGAAGAAGTGACGGAGTTATTCTCCGAAATCGATGCATCCGGCGTCTTGGATCCTACGCTCGCCAAAAAGCGTACCGAGCGCATGCGCGAGAAAGAGGCCGCCGTCAAGCGCGGTGACAAAGCGGCGCTAGCGCAGCTGCGCAGCGAGGACCGCGCGAGCCAGGCAAAACATATCGACCCGCTGTCCGAGGACGATCCTTCGGGCTCGCAGGTGAGCCATACCATTACGAAGACCGCGATGGCCGTGGTCATCGGTATTTTGGTGCTGATCGTGGGCATGCAGATTGGCTACGGCGTGATGCGTCGCCTGAACACCGCCAACCTGTCCGAGAGCGTTTCGGTCGATACCGTTTCGACCGCGCTGAAGGGCGGCCTTGAGTGGGGCAATGGCTTTACGCAGTTCCCGCTCGATTTTACCGTCGATGAAGCCGATGAACGCACGGGCACGGTCGAGGTGACGGTGTTGGACACATCGTCTGCCAACGAGCTCGAGCTGCTGTCCAACGGGCAGATTCAGGCCGCGGCGCTTGCGACCAACGCGTTGCTCAACGATAAGATCGACCGCGTGGTGTATAACGTTCACGCCTATATCGACGAGAATAGCAACATTCAGCACGATTCCTTCTTTGGCATGTTCCCCGCGCGCGGCCACCAGAGCGCCATTTTGACGTTCGTGTGGACCAAGAGCTCATCCAACGCCACGAGTATCGACTGGAAGATGCGCATCGTGAGTATGGATGACACCATCGCCGAGCGCATTCAGAAGCAGGTGAACTCGGTGTCGTCGTTGATTGAGGACCCGGTGGTGAGCCAGACCAAGATTGACGAGGAAAAGGCCGAACGTGACCTGGAGCATCGTCTGCATGGCCGCGAGATTTTCCGCGGCGGCAAGCCCGATCGCACACCGTCCAAACTGCTGGAGCAGGATAAGAAAAAGTAAGACGTCATCATCCCGCGTGAGCCACAAGCCCCGCGGGATGATTTTTAATCCTCGTCCTAGAAAAATCATTATGCATAGAAAGTCATAATTATCATTTCGTAAACATTTCGATGAAATTAACGCCATGAGGCATGCTTACGGTTACAATACCGCGAGGCCTAACTACACACCTTTAAGCCGGTCCTGTGAGACCGGGAAGGAGAACTATGGCGAACAACCATACCGCGGGCGCTGCCGCCCGCACCTTCGCGCCCAGCGAGCTTTGCCAGCGTATGCTGGCCAAAACCAGCAAGGGCACCTGTGGTCCCTGCATCCTGTATCTTGAGGATGGGACCATTTTTTATGGACGTGCATGCGGCGCCGAGGGCACCGCGACCGGCGAAGTCTGCTTCAACACCTCGCTCGAGGGCTACTTTGAGGTCATGACCGACCCGAGTTATGCCGGCCAAATCGTAACCATGACCTATCCGCAGATCGGCAATTACGGTATCGACGAGACCGACGTCCAGTCGGCCTTCCCCGGCGACGCCGTGCGCCCTGCGAGCGCTCCGGCTATGCGCGGCATGATCGTTCGCGACATGTGCGCCACGCCTTCTAACTGGCGCTCGGCCGTCAGCGTGCCGGAGTACCTGCGCGCTCACGGCATCGTCGCTATCGAGGGTGTCGACACCCGCGCCCTGGTGCGCCATCTGCGCGATAATGGTTCCAAGATGGGCATTATCTCGACCGAGATCTTCGACGTCGACGAGCTTGCCGAGCGTCTGGCCGCAGCGCCCACGCTGGTAGGCGAGAACCTGGTCAAGACCGTGAGCTGCCCTGAGCCCCACGCCTTTGCCGCCGTCGACCTGCCTGCCACGCATGACTTTGCACTTGCGGCTGCCGCTCCTGCCCGTCACAAGGTGGTCGCCTACGACTGCGGTGTGAAGCGCGGTATTCTGGAGGGGCTGGTCCGCGCCGGCTGCGACCTTACCGTCGTGCCGTGGGATACGCCCGCCCAGCAGGTGCTCGACATGAATCCCGACGGTGTCTTTTTGTCCAATGGCCCCGGCGACCCCGACGCCGTGGTGGAGACCTACGAGCAGGTGCAGCAGCTGATCGGCAAGGTGCCGGTCTTTGGTATTTGTCTTGGTCACCAGATGATCAGCCTGGCCTGCGGCGCCCAGATGGAAAAGCTTAAGTTCGGTCACCGCGGTGGCAACCAGCCGGTCATGAACCTGGTGAGCCGCCGCGTGGAGATCACCGCGCAAAACCACGGCTTTGGCCTGCTGTTCCCCAGTCTGGGCAAGCTTGTCCCCGAGCTTTCGGGCGGCGAGACCGAGCATGCGGCCGATGGAGATCTGCGCGCCTGGGTGCGCCGCGGAATCGCGCCGGTCGTGATGAACGAGCGCTTTGGTCGCATTCGCCTGACGCATGTGAACCTCAACGACGGCACCGCCGAGGGCATCCAGCTGCTCGACGCCCCGTGCTTCTCGGTCCAGTACCACCCCGAGGCTTCGCCTGGCCCCACCGATGCCCACTATCTCTTTACTGCCTTTACGCGACTCATGGACGGCGAGGAGAACTACCTGGACATCGATCCCGCGAAGGACCGCCTTGCCGGCTGGAACTTTGCTGAGTCCGAGACCGCTGAGACCGAGGAGAACTAACATGCCGAAACGTACTGACATCAAGCGTATCCTCGTCATTGGTTCGGGCCCCATCGTCATCGGCCAGGCCTGTGAGTTCGACTACTCCGGCGCCCAGGCCTGCAAGGTGCTCAAGGAGGATGGCTTTGAGGTCATCCTGGTCAACTCCAACCCGGCGACCATCATGACCGACCCGGGCTTGGCCGACCGCACCTATGTCGAGCCCATCACTGCCGAATTTATCGAGCGCGTAATCAAGAAAGAGCGCCCGGACGCGCTGCTGCCCACGCTGGGCGGCCAGACCGGTCTGAACGCCGCCGTCGAACTGGCAAAGGACGGCACGCTCGACAAGTACGGCGTCGAGATGATCGGCTGCGACCTGGCCGCTATCGAGCGCGGCGAGGACCGCAAGCTCTTTAACGAGGCCATGGCCGAGATCGGCCTGGAGGTCGCGCGCTCGGGCTATGCCTACAGCGTGGCAGACGCCGAGGCCATCGCCGAGCGCGTGGGATATCCTTGCGTACTGCGTCCGAGCTTTACCCTCGGCGGCGCCGGCGGCGGCATCGCTCACACCCACGAGGAGCTCGTCTCCATCGTGAGCCAGGGCCTGGAACTCTCGCCCGCCCACGAGGTGCTGGTCGAGGAGTCCATCGAGGGTTGGAAAGAGTACGAGATGGAGGTTATGCGTGACCACGCCGGCAACGGCATCATCGTGTGCTCCATCGAGAACCTCGACCCCATGGGCGTGCACACCGGCGACTCCATCACTGTGGCGCCGGCGCAGACGCTCTCCGACCTTGAGTATCAGCGCATGCGTGTCGCGTCGCTCGCCATCTTGGAGAAGATTGGCGTCGAGACCGGCGGCTCCAACGTGCAGTTTGCCGTGAACCCCCAGACCGGTCGCTTGATCGTCATCGAGATGAACCCGCGCGTGAGCCGTTCGTCCGCGCTGGCCTCCAAGGCCACGGGTTTCCCCATCGCTAAGGCCGCCGCGCGCCTGGCTGTGGGCTACACGCTCGACGAGATCGTCAACGACATTACCAAGGCAACGCCTGCCTGCTTTGAGCCCACGATTGACTACTGCGTTGTCAAGGTGCCGCGCTTTGCCTTCGAGAAGTTCAAGGGTACCGACCCCACGCTCACCACGCGCATGAAGGCAGTGGGCGAGATTATGGCGATTGGCCGCACCTTTGAGGAGGCCTTCGGCAAAGCCATGCGCTCGCTGGAGGACGGTCACCAGGGTATCTGCGCCGGTGGCAAGGAGGGTGCCGACAAGCTGAGCGACGACGAGCTCGCCCAGGCCGTGGGCACCCCGACCGAGCACCGCATCTTCTTTGTGGTCGAGGCCCTGCGCCGTGGCTGGGACATCACCCGCATCCATGCCATCTGCGGCATCGATCCGTGGTACCTCAACCGTATCAACGACATGGTGCAGGTCCAGGAAAGCATCCGCGGCCTGCGTGTGGAGGATATCGACGCCGACGCGATGCGCTTGCTCAAGCAGTACGGCACGAGCGACGCCGAGATCGCCGCGCTGACCGGCTCGGACGAGCGCTTTGTGCGCGCCTATCGCAAGGGCCTTGGCGTGGTTCCCAGCATGAAGACGGTCGATACCTGCGCTGCGGAGTTCTCGAGCGCCACGGAGTACCACTACAAGACGTACGAGAACATCTACCGCACGAGTCCGGATGCCAAGAAGTGCGTGGCTCCCGACGAGACCACGCCGGCGGACAAGCCCAAGGCGATGATCCTGGGCGCCGGCCCCAACCGTATCGGCCAGGGTATCGAGTTCGACTACTGCTGTGTGCATGCGAGCTATGCGCTGGCGGCCCGCGGATTTGAGACCATCATGGTCAACTGCAATCCCGAGACCGTCTCGACCGACTACGACACGTCCGACCGCCTTTACTTTGAGCCGCTTACCTACGAGGACGTCATGGACGTTATCGATGTTGAGCGCCCCGACGGCGTCGTGGTGACGCTTGGCGGCCAGACCCCGCTTAAGCTGGCGCGCATGCTCGAGGAGAGTGGCGTCAACATCATGGGCACCAAGCCCGATGCCATCGACTTTGCCGAGGACCGCGAGCGCTTTGCCGCCCTGCTCGACAAGCTGGGCATCATGTACCCGCCGGCGGGTCAGGCCACCTCGTTTGAGGAGGCCGAGGCCGTCGCCGCGCACATTGGCTACCCGCTGCTGGTACGTCCGAGCTACGTGCTGGGCGGCCGCGGCATGATGATCGCCTACGATGCCGAGCACCTGCGCGATTACATGGCCGAGGCTGCGCGCATTAGCCCCGACTACCCGGTGTATCTGGACCGCTTCTTGGAGGGCGCGATCGAGTCCGATGTCGACGCCCTGTGCGATGGCGAAGAGGTCTATATCGGCGGTATCCTGGAGCATATCGAGGAGGCCGGTATTCACTCCGGCGACTCTGCGACCTGCATCCCGCCGTTCAGCTTTAGCGAGAGCCTGCAGGCAAAGCTTCGCGAGACCACGCGCCGCATCGCGATGGCGCTGGGCGTACGCGGCCTGGTTAACGTGCAGTACGCCATCAAGGGCGAGACCGTTTACGTGATCGAGGCCAACCCGCGTGCCAGCCGCACCGTGCCGTTTATCTCCAAGGCCACCGGCGTGCCGCTGGCCAAGTGTGCGGCGCGTATCATGGCGGGCGATTCCATCGCCAGCCTGGGCCTGCCGAGCGACGAGCGTCAGCTCGATTGGTTCTGCATGAAGGAAGCCGTTATGCCCTGGGGTCGTTTCCCGGGCGCCGACGTTATCCTGGGTCCCGAGATGAAGTCGACGGGCGAGGTCATGGGTATCGCCAAGAGCTATCCCGAGGCATACGCCAAGACGCAGCTGGCGATCGACTACAAGCTGCCCGACCCGAGCGCCGGCAAGGTGTTCATTAGCGTGTGCGATCGCGACAAGCGCCACATCCTTTCGGTCGCGCGTATCCTGCGCTACCTGGGCTTTGACATCTGCTCCACCGAGGGTACGGCGCGCGTGCTGCGTGGCGGCAACGTGACGTGCGAGGTCGTGGAGAAGATTAGCGGCCCGCATGACGGCGAGCGCCCCAACATCGGCGACCTCATCGCCGATGGCAAGATTGCGGTGATCGTCAACACGCCGTACGGCCCAGGTTCGCGTGGCGACGGCTATCTGTTGCGTACCGAGGCAGTGCGCCGCGGCGTGACCTGCGTGACGGCGATGTCTGCCGCCAACACGCACGTGAGCGCCATCGAGGCGGTGCGTGAGGACCAGCAGGGTCACGGCAGCGCCAACGACATGGGCATGGACGTCATCGCCCTGCAGGACCTGCCGCAGTACACGGTGTAGTGTGACCTGTCCGGCCGGGGTGGGAGGGGCCGAGATTTCCCCCTTTCGCTCCGGCTGCAAGCAGAGTCGCTCAGGAGGAAACTCGGTCCCTCCCGCCCCGGCCTACGGTGACTCGGCTGCACCGTGTACTGCCGAAGGGACTTTGCGCGATGGCTAGGGCTGAAAAAGAAAGTGAGTGTGGGCGCCGTCGTTCGTTTGAACGACGGCGCCCACGTTTTGGATTTATTGGGCTGTGGCGGTGAAGGTTGTTTTGTCGGCGGCGATGTGCACGTGCAGCTTTGCCTGACCGTCGCAGCTGATGAGCACGCCTACCTCGAACGGGGTTCCCGTCTTGTCGTAGGTCGAACGCACGATGCGCATCGCCGCCTTACCGGTGTTCTGTCCCAAAAGGCGCGCCTCATGCTTGTCGAGGTTGACCGTCTCGTAGACGGCATCGACGCTTGCGGGCAGGATGCCGGTCTTTTCCGCGATGTAGGCGTAGAGCGAGTCATCCACGTCTTTGCGTGTGAGCTCGGGGCAAAGTGACACGGGGATATAGACGTAGTTGAGCTCCATGGGTTTGTCGTTGGCGAGACGCAGGCGGCGAATCTCCCAGACGGGTGTCCCTTCGGGCACTTTGAGCCCAGAGGCGATGCCGCGGACGGCCGGTATGCTTGAAAAGGCGAGAATCTGCGAGCTCGGAACCCGTCCCGCTTCGCGCATCCGCGCGCTGAAATTCAGGGCCAGGTCGATGCCGGGTGCTGAGGTTTGGGGTTTGATGAACGTGCCCTGCCCACGTTTGCGCACCACGCGCCCCTCGATGACGAGATCTTGGAAACAACGGCGCACGGTCGCGCGCGATAACTCCAGCCGCTCACAGATTTCGAGCTCGCGCGGCAGCGGCGTCTTGGTGTCGAACGCCTGGCTGGCGATAAGCAGGGCGATTCGATGTTTAAGTTGGACATAGAGCGGCGTATCACCGCTGCGGTCGAAGGGTTCGGAGGCGAGAAACGAGATCATGTCCATGGGGTACCTCCATGTCGTGAGCATACGTGACATGGTCTGACACTGCGGGGCAAACCGGAGATGCCAGGCCCGATTCTTGCTGGTATGTATGGTGCATAAGGAACATAAAACATTTATCAGGCAATCTACCTGCTATTTTAAAAATAATTAGAAGAAAAAATAATTTAGGCACAAAAATAGTTGCTACCGTTAACCGATGAATAGTTGCCGTTCGCAACTATTTTCTTGTACCGAACATGCCCCGGCGCAACAATAATCTCGGCAAAAAGCAAAGCCGTGCGACACACGGCGGGTCGAGAGGAGACCGCATGCGGTATCTGGTAATGGTCAGTCACGGAACGCTCGCTCCCGGACTGCACAGTGTCCTCAAGATGCTCGGCAATGACGCCCCGAACATCTTGTCGACGAGTCTCGTGGACGGCATGGGCGCTGACGAGTATGTCGAGAACGTCAAGGCGATGCTCGCTCCCGTTACCGCCGATGACGAGGTTGTCCTGCTTGGTGACATCCTGGGCGGATCTCCGCTCACCAATGCCATGAACACGCTGGCCGAGAAGGGTCTGCTCGCCCACACCATTGCCTTCGGCGGTATGAATCTGCCCATGGCTATGACCGCCATGATGGGGCTTGCCACCATGGACCTGGATTCCCTCAAGCAGATGATGCTGCAGGAGGGCAAGAACGGTATGTCCGAGCTCGTTGTCCCGACCGATGACGCCGACGACGAGGACGACGACATCTAGGCAGCGCATCCGCCCAAATTTTCGTGATGGAGCGGGGGTTAAGAGGAAAGACCCCCGGTGATAAAGAAAGGGAGAACGCATGATTTCGTTCATCCGTATTGACGACCGTATGATCCATGGACAGACCGTTACCCGTTGGGCCCTCGAGTATCCCTGCGACGGTCTTATCGCCGTCAACGACGCCGCGGCGTCCAACCCCGTGCTCAAGGAGGCCTACAAGAGTGCCTCGGGCAAGAAGACGTTCGTGTGGACCAAGGAGCACTTCAAGGAGGTCTCCGAGAAGGTTCTCAAGTCCAACACCAAGTACTTCCTGATCACCAAGAACCCGCTCGACATGAAGGAACTTCTCGTCGATTTTGGCTTTAAGCCCGGCATGGACCGCATCATCGTCGGTCCCTGCAACGATCGTCCCGGCACCACCAAGCTCGGCAACAACCAGTCGATCACGCAGGAAGAGGCCCAGGCGCTCGAGGATCTCACCAACGCCGGCTACACGGTCGAGTTCGCCCTTATCAAGGAGAAGTCCATCGGTGAGTGGCCCAAGTTCCGCGGTCAGTTTGGCTTCTAGTTAGGCGCCAGCCGCATTTTGGTACCTACAGCCCTGGGGGAAAGGGCTGAGGAATAAAGAAAGGGGAAAGCATGGCAATCAATGCATTCCAAGCCGCGCTGTTCGGCCTGTTCGCCTGCCTGGCATCACTGCCTGGCATGGGTGGCACGACGATCGGCAACTACACTCTGGGTCGTCCTCTGGTCGCCGGCCTCATCGTCGGCATCATCATGGGCGATATGCAGACGGGCATCCTCGTCGGCGCTGCCATCCAGGTTGTCTACATCGCTCTCGTGACCCCCGGCGGAACCGTCTCCGCCGACGTCCGCGCCGTGTCCTATATCGGCATCCCGCTGGCGATCCTCGCCATCAAGAACTCGGGCATCGATCCCGCCTCCGCTGAGGCTGCCGGCATGGCCGCATCCCTCGGTGCCGCCGTCGGCACGCTCGGCACTGTGCTCTTCTATGGCACCGCCACCATTAACCTGGTGTGGCAGGGCATGGGCTGGAAGTGGCTCGAGAAGGGCGACCTCCACAAGCTCTACCTGGTCAACAACGTTCTGCCTTGGATCGGTCACATCGTCTGCTCGTTCCTCCCGACGTTCATCATCACCATGGGCGGCACCGCCATGGTCGACCTTATGAAGACCTACATGCCCATGGACGGCATCGCGATGAAGACGCTGTTCACCGTCGGCTCGCTGCTGCCTACCGTCGGTATCGCCATCCTGCTCAAGCAGGTCATCTCCAAGACGACGGACTTCCTCACGTTCTTCTTCGGCTTCACCCTGTCCGCTGTCATGGGATGCAACCTGATTGCCGCCGCCGGCATCGGCTGCTTCTTCGCCCTGATCAACTATGAGATCGCTTCGCTCAAGATCGACCTCGCAAACGCTCCCAAGGCAGCTATCGCCTCGGGCTCCGATGATGAGGAAGAGGAGGACATCTAATGGCAGAGAAGAAGAAACTCTCTAAGAAAACGCTTGCCAAGTCGTTCCGCAACTGGTCCTATGGCAACCTGACTTGCTTCTCGCAGGAGCACATGCAGACCTTCGGTTACCTGTGCGCCATGCTTCCGATCGTCGAGGAGCTCTACGACACGCCCGAGGAGCAGAAGCAGGCCCTCCAGACCTACTCCGCGTTCTTCAACACCGAGCCGCAGATCGGCACCATGATTGTCGGCGTCACCGCCGGCCTCGAGGAGGCTCGCGCAAACGGCGAGGCCATCGACGACGACGCCATCAACGGCATCCGCGCCGGCCTCATGGGCCCGCTCGCCGGCCTTGGCGACTCGCTGATCGTCGGTACCCTGATCCCGATCCTGCTCGGTATCGCCCTCGGTCTCTCGACCGGCGGCTCTCCGCTCGGTGCCATCTTCTATATTGTCGTGTGGAACCTGCTCATGTTCCTTGGCATGCGCTTTGCCTACAACCAGGGCTATGAGCTCGGCGGCAAGGCGGTCGAGGCCCTCGTCGGCCCCAAGGCCAAGGCTCTGCGTGATTCCATCGTGATGGTCGGTACCATGGTCATCGGTGCAGTCGGTGCTACCTGGGTCTCCATCACCTGCAGCCCCAATCTGGTGCTGCCCGGCGGCGGTAAGTTCCAGGACACGCTCGACGGAATCTATCCGCACCTGCTGCCCATGGTCTTCATCATCTTCTGCTGGTACATGATGACCAAGAAGAAGGTCAACCCCATCGTTATGATGCTGATCCTCGTTGTGATCGCATTTGTGGGCGTTCTCATTGGCTTCTTCGACCCGGCACTGAGCTACTAGTCATCATCCCCTGGCCCCCTGTAAGGCCGTGCGGCCTCAACCGCACGGCCTTCTGATTTTGCGCCGCCCTTCAAGGGCAATATGGCCAGCGACCTCCATCGCCTACACGACACCCGCTATATTGCTCTTGAAAGATGACGTATTCGACAAACGATGCACTTGCGCATGATGCACACTTTGCACGAGGAGGACCATATGCACGAGAAACATGGACACGACCTTTCGCGCGACGACTTGATTCGCGAGGCAAAGATGCAGACCGATGCTATTCAGCGGCTCAATGTTTGGCTGCGCCTGGGCTATTCGCTCGTGGCGATTGGCTTTTTGATGGGGATGTGGGGTATGCAGGGCGGCCCCGGCTGGGGTGTCCCCGTGGGCATCGTGTGCCTGGTGGTGGGCACTCCGCTTTCGATCGTGCTTAAGGTCGGCACGACCAACGCCAAAAAGAATGTCGAGCGCATGCTCGAGGCCGCTGGTGTCGACGTTGAGGAGCTTATGCGACGCAAGAAGGACGAGCAATAGACTTCCGCGTTGGGGTATCATAAATAATTGTTGCGAATGTTAACTAATGTACGGCAAATGACGGTTTTATGGCCCTTCTAGAGTTGCAAAGGACAATATCCCCAGTGGATTACGATGACGTCGCTCGAAAACTGATTGTGTACTCACGTTCCCTTGCCAAGGGATCCTTGAGTGCTGCCGGCGGCGCCAGTGTGGGCGAGGCACCGGTTTTACAGTATCTATCGGGTATTGACGGTGATGTCATTCCCTCCGAGATTGCCAAGAAGCTGAAATTCTCCCGTGCGCGCATGTCGCATATCTTGGATTCACTCGAGAGTAAGGGTTACGTTCAGCGCAGGACTGATCCAAACGATCGTCGGCGTGTGCTGGTGAGCATTACCGAGGAAGGCCGTGATTTCGCGGCGAAAAAAAATGCCGAGAGTGTGGCATCGCTCTCGAAACAACTCTCAGCGCTCGGCGAGCACGATGCCCAGGAGCTCGTGCGCATCCTGAATAAAGCTTACAGCCTTACCTATGATGCCGACGACTACCTGGACAATCTATAAGGATAAAGACAGACATTTAGGTGCATCTTGAAATGCACCCGGGACAGTTGTGCCCATCAGCCACCGTCAACATCTCATTCCAAACCAAATCAGCCAACGTACGTCATGGCAATCCCCGGTAGGTTGCAGGATGGCGGCTGAGCCTTTCCCTCGGGAAACTTCGCGAAGCCCAGTTCCCGAGGGAAAGGTATGGTCTGTGTAATACCAGATAAACAGTACATTTTTGCTAGATTGGTATTTGACTGAAGAACCAATTGGTATGGCTTATTAAGCCCACCTTGCCGTTGACGCTTATTTTGCTGCCGCTGGGAGAATTCCGAACTTGGGTGCGCAAGTGCTCCCATATGTTGATATGACCTAGTAGGTGGCTATCTGGTTACTACCAGTTGGCCCCTTGGTAACGGGTGGCCCCATTGTGCGGAATGTACCGAACATCTCCGTTTGATACGTTTTCCCATGCTGCCGGGGGGGGGGCGTCCTCGGCACCTCAGCATGTCGGAAGAAAGGAGACCAGATGCGCAGGAATTCCATTTTTACGAAACGGTGGGTGAAGGGAAGCGCGGTCCTCGTTGCCACTGCAGCGACGCTCGTGTTTGCCAATCCCCAGCAGGCGATTGCCACGCCACTCAAGGGCGTCGACTCGGCGACCGTGTCCCAGTCTGCCTCGAATGTCGTCGACATCGATTTCGCTGACGGCATCAAGGGCCGTATTACGTTCCTCGAGGACGGTATTTTCCGTTATAACGTCGACCCCAAGGGTGAGTTTTCCGAGTACGCCACGCCGCGCAGTAAGTCCCACACGGCTAAGATCCAGGCTCAGCCCGATACCTCGGACACCTACAGCAAGCCGAGTGCGACGGTTGCCGACAAGGGCGACACTATCGAGATCACCGGCGGAAAGGCGACCGTGATCCTGGACAAGGCGACTGGCAAGATGAGTATCAAGTCAGGCGACCGTGTCGTGGTTTCCGAGTCCGCGTCCCTCGACCTTGATAAGAAGGGTACCGTCCAGACGCTCGCCAAGGAGAAGTCCGAGAACTTCTTTGGCGGCGGCACCCAGAACGGACGCTTCCTGCACACCAACCAGACCATCGCCATCTCCAACACGAACAACTGGACCGATGGCGGCGTTGCCTCGCCCAACCCGTTTTATTGGACGAGTGACGGCTACGGCGTGCTCCGAAACACGTTTGCAGAGGGTTCCTACGACTTCGGTTCCACGGACTCATCGACGGTCACGACTTTGCACAGCGAGAATGAGTTTGATGCCTACTACTTCGTGGCGACCAACGAGGGAGCTTCGAACGTGGCAACTGAGATGCTGCAGGACTACTACAAGGTGACCGGTAACCCGGTACTGCTGCCCGAGTACGGGTTCTACCTTGGTCATCTTAATGCCTATAACCGTGATGGCTGGTCAACGACCTCGGGTCAAAAGAAGTGGGAGACCAAGGGCAGCAAGTCCTCGAGCGAGAAGGGCGACGTTAAGTACGAGTCTGGCATGTCGACGGGCTACAAGCTCGACGGCACACTTGCGGCCGAGACGCTCAACGGTGAGGGCCCTACGGTTGATACCGAGAACATGAAAGCGACCGATTTCGACCGCCAGTTCTCTGCTCGGCAGGTTATCGATGACTACGAGGACAGCGACATGCCGCTCGGCTGGTTCCTGCCGAACGACGGCTACGGCGCCGGCTATGGCCAGAACGGTTACTACAAGACCGGCGGCGTCAACTCCGACGGAGCGAGCTCGGCCGACCGTCTTAACGCTGTGCGTGCCAACGTCGACAACCTTAAGAAGTTCACCGAGTATGCCAACTCAAAGGGTGTGAGCACGGGCTTGTGGACCCAGTCCAACCTTGAGCCCGACAGCAACCCTGAGACCCCGTGGCATCTGCTTCGCGACTTCGACGCCGAGGTCAAGACGGGAGGCATCACTACCCTTAAGACCGACGTTGCCTGGGTTGGATCTGGCTACTCCTTTGGTCTTAATGGCATCAAGACAGCTTATGACACGGTGACGACCGGCGCTAACAAGCGCCCCAACATCATCACGCTCGATGGTTGGGCCGGCACGCAGCGCTTTGGTGGCATTTGGACCGGCGACCAGTATGGCGGTAACTGGGAGTACATTCGCTTCCATATCCCCACGTATATCGGTCAGAGTCTTTCGGGCAACCCCAACATCGGCTCCGACATGGATGGCATTTTTGGCGGTGACCCCATCATCTCTGCGCGTGACTACCAGTGGAAGACGTTCACGCCCTCTATGCTCGACATGGACGGTTGGGGCACCTACCGTAAATCGCCCATGACGCACGGCGATCCCTACACAGGCATCTCGCGCTTCTACCTCAAGCTCAAGGCGCAGCTCATGCCCTATATCTACACGAGCGCGGCCTCGGCGGCCAACATCGACACGGGTAACGGCGATGCCGGCCTGCCCATGATCCGCGCCATGCTGCTTTCCGATAACTCCGAGTACGCCGCAAGCACCTCGACGCAGTACCAGTATATGTTCGGTGAGAACTTCCTAGTGGCACCGGTGTATCAGGATACCCAGGCAGACGAGAACGGCAACGACATTCGCAATGGGATTTACCTCCCCAACTACGGCACCGACGAGAATCCCACCATCTGGATCGATTACTTCTCGGGTAAGCAGTATCGCGGCGGCCAGGTTCTCAACAACTACGAGGCTCCGCTTTGGAAGCTGCCGCTGTTTGTGAAGGCCAACGCTATCGTGCCGATGTACGCCGAGAACAACAACCCCGAGGCCGTGAGCGACACCAACACCAAGGGTACCGACCGCAGCCAGCGTATCGTCGAGTTCTTCGCCACCGAGGGCGACGGCACCTTTACGCAGTACGAGGACGACGGCTCCTCCATCGAGAACAACACGACTGAGGACGATTCCTACGGTACGATCGACAATATCTCCTACGGTGAGCATGTGAGCACCGTCTACAGATCCAAGGCCGCAGGCGGCACCGCGACCTTTACCGCCGAAGCCTCGCAGGGTGGCTACAACGGCTACGACTCCAATCGCACCACGACCTTCGTGGCCAACGTGTCCGCCAAGCCCATGAGCGTCGTCGCCAAGAACGGCGGATCCGCGCTCAACGTGGTTGAGGTCGACTCGCAGGAGACCTTTGACACCGCGACCCCCGAGGCCGGCCAGGCGGTCTACTTCTACAGCGAGACCCCTAACCTCAACCACTACGGCAGCGATGTGGACGGCACCGAGGCCGAGCGGGGCGAGAGCTTTAACAACACCAAGATCACCACGAACCCCAAGGTCTACGTCAAGTTCGCGAAGACCGATGTTGCTGCGGCGGCGCAGACGCTCGAGCTGGGCGGTTTCGTGAACGCCGACGCCACGCTCACAGCCGATCGCCTCAACGAGAGCCTCTCCGCACCCACGAACCTTGCTGCCCCCGAGGACGTCACGACCCCAACGAGCATCAAGCTCACCTGGGGAAAGGTCGATGGTGCTACCTCCTACGACCTTAAGGTCGACGGCACCGTGTTCGCCGTGGGTGATGCGGCCGAGTTCACGCACACCGACCTCGCCTACAATAGCAAGCACACCTACCAGATTCGTTCGCGCAACGCCGAGGGCTACTCCGCCTGGAGCGATGTGCTCGAGGCGAACTCCGCACTCGATCCGTGGCGGAACGTCCCCGACGCCGAGCAAATCACCTGGGAGGGCTCACTTTACGGCAGCCATAAGGCCGAGCTCGCCTTCGACCATGAGTTCCAGTCGGGCGACGGCGGTTTCCACTCCGGTGGCAACGATCTGGGCAAGGCGCTTACCGTTGACTATGGACGCGCTTACAAGCTCGATAAGCTCGAGTACTATCCGCGCGATGACGCCGGCAACGGCACTGTGACCAAGATGCGTGTTGAGACGAGTCTCGATGGCGTCCACTGGACGAGCCAGGAGGTCGATTGGGCACGTTCCGCTGATTGTAAGACGGTAGCGTTTGACGGCACCGTGGCCGCCCGTTACGTGCGCATGACACCGCTCGCCTCGGTCGGCAATTTCTTCTCCGCGTCCGAGATTGCCATCTACAAGACCGACGGCACGGATGGCTTCGCCGTGGGCTCCAACCTCAACAAGGCCACGATCTCCGACGGAGACTACTCCAACATGAAGAACTATCTGGGCCTCGAGAATCGCGAGCCCGATACCCCGACGTTCGGTTCGCAGATCCGCGACCACTTCGCCGACCTCAACGATAACGGCGTTTACGACGTCTACGATTACTCGTTCACCATGGCGGGTCTTGACGGCGGCACTAAACAAAAGGGCAAGGTCGCAGGTTCGCTCGCGGTGATTCCGAGCAAGACCGAGGTCGAGGCCGGTGATGAGATCACCGTTGATGTCTATGCGGCCGACGCCAAGAACGTCAACGCCCTGGGCGCTCTCGTCAACTTCAAGAGCGACCAGTTCGAGTTTGTGTCCGAGAGCATCGCGCAGGACGGCTCGACTGCCGGCATGGAGAACCTGTCTCGCGAGAAGGTCCAGTTCGCGGACAGAACGCAGACTATCAATCTCGCCTTTGCCAACCGCGGCGATGGCAAGCTCTACAACGGTACCGGCGCGGTGGCGAGTTTCAAGCTCAAGGCCAAGACCGCCGGCAAGGTCGAACTGCCCTCGACATCTTGGCTCATCGGTCCGGCATGCGACGCACTTGAGTTTGCGAGCGACGGCACGGTGACGATGCCGGATGTTCCTCAGCCAACGGTCGCCGAGTACGGTCAGGACGCCTTCAACATCACGATGACCAACGATGAGCTCACGACCGACGACGGGACCAACGTCGAGAAACTTATCCAGCAGAAGAGCTATAACGCGCTGTTCGATAATAACGAGGGCGACAACGGCTTTGAGTTCCTATGGAACTGGAGCGGCAACTGGGACAGCGAGGGTAAGCTTCCGAGTTACGTGAAGCTTCCCACCACGATGACATTCGCATTTAAGACGCCGTCGAAACTCGATAGTGTCGAGGTCGTTAACCGCAACGGTGGCAACGGAACCGTGCAGAAGATCAAGGCTGTCGTGACGTTCGAGGATGGCTCGACCCAAGAGTTCGCGGGCGGGGAGTACGATTCCTTCCTGGCTCGCTACGCCTTTGACCTCTCTGCCGAGAACAAGGGCAAGAAGGCGACCAAGGTCGAGGTCACGCCGCTTGAGGCATCGGGTGACCAGATGCTCACACTGCGTGAGGTCAACTTCAACTACACGCAGGGTGTCGAGGCCATCGAGGGTGTCGAGCTAGGCAAGAACCAGACCGAGTTCTTTGAAGGCGACATTACGCCCGTCGACGCCAAGGCTACGCCTGAGAGCGCTGGCTACCCCTATGTGACGGTCGAGAGCTCCGACCCCTCTGTGGTAAGCGTCTCCGCTGTTCAGGCTGGCGATAGCGTGAGCTACTACCTGCGTGCCAACAAGGCCGGCAAGGCAAAGATCACGGTGGCGTCGGTACTCGACCCCTCCAAGACCGCATCCTATGAGGTCGAGGTCAAGGCTGGTGTCGATACCTCTGCGCTCGTAGCAGCGCTTTCCAAGGCCGCGGGCTACAGCGAGTCCGTCTACACCAAGGATTCCTATGCAGCTCTCACCACTGCGGTCGAGGCGGCTCAGAAGCTCCTCGACAGCGGCCAGGGCAGCTATAGCAAGAAGGATGTCGCAGACGCCACAGCCAAGATCGAGAAGGCAATCGACGGCCTCAAGATGCGCCCTGTTGATGAGAAGATTCTCATCAACACGCCCGAGAACCGCAAGAACGTCAAGGTGGCCGGCTTCTCGAGTGAGGCCGACTACGAGGGCAGCAACGCCGTCAACGCTCTCGACGGCGACGAGCGGACGCTTTGGCACAGCGACTGGGCCCATGGGACCGGTATGCCCCAGTATCTGAGTGTCGACCTGGGCCGCGACTACGATCTCACCGACGTTACATTCCTGCCGCGCCAGGACGGCGGCACTAACGGCGATATCTTCGAGGCCGAGATACTGGTCTCCGACACTGCCGACGGTTATGAGAAGGGCACCGCCGCGTCGATGGGTACGTTCGCCTTCGACAACGATGGCCGCGTGCTCACCGACCGTGGCGACTGGAAACAGATGAGCTTTGGCGCCGCGCGCGGTCGCTACGTGACCGTCAAGGTGATTCACGCCGGCGGGGGCGACGTTGATGCCTACTGCAGCATGGCGGAGCTCAAGTTCTACGGTACGGCCGTCCCCGATCCGGTGGCGAAGGATGATCTCACTGCCGCGATCGAAAAGGTTGATGCCGAGCTTGCCGCCGGCGACCTCAAGGCCGGCGACTACACCGAGGCCTCCTGGACGGCGCTCGAGAACGCCCTGGCGAGCGCCCGCGCCATCTTGAGCGACGAGGATGCCACGCAGGACGAGGTCGACCAGGCGCTCAGGGCGCTCGAGAGCGCCCGCGACGCGCTCGAGAAGACCCCGGTGGTCCCGGTCGAGAATCCGACTAAGAAGCAGCTCAAGGCCCTGGTCAAGCAGGCGAAGGAGACTGACACCAGGGGCAAGACGGCCGAGTCTGTCAAGGCCCTGACGGATGCCATTACCTACGCCGAGGACGTCTTGGGTGATGAGAATGCTTCCGACACCCAGATCCAGGCGGCCTATAGCCAGCTCAAGCTGGCCATTGAGAGCCTCAAGGATGCCGATTCCGGCAACCAGGGCGGCTCGGGCAACCAGGGTTCCGGCAATGGCTCGAACGGCGGCAACCAGGCGGGCAAGCCCGCAGGCGACAAGGCCCAGGGCAGCAAGAAGAACGGTTCGGCGATTCCCAATACCGGAGACCAGACGGCGGCGACCGTCGCGACCGTCGGTGGTCTTGGCGCCATCATCGCCGCGATCGGCGCTTTCTTCCATCGTCGCAGCAAGGCTAAGTAGCCCCAGCAACAGCTAAGCAAGTGTGCCCGCCGTCCCACCCAAGGACGGTGGGCACGCTTTTTGAATGTAGGCAGAAAGCTCCGACCCTTCGGCCTTAATCTCGCAAAGCGTTCCGTCTCCCGCCGAACACATCAGCATCGGCGGCTATACTTGAATTATTTGCAGTTAAGGGTCGCGGATTGGCCGCGTCACCGCTCTCAACAGGAGGTCTTTGTTTATGGCAGATCAAAAGCCGGTTGTCGGGATCATCATGGGTTCCAAGTCCGATCTGGGCGTTATGGAAGGTTGCACCGCCGAGCTCGAGGCGCTGGGCGTGCCCTATGAGCTCGTCATTGCGAGCGCACACCGCACACCGGCGAAGGTCCACGAGTGGGCTTCGACTGCCGCCGATCGCGGTATCAAAGTGATTATCGCCGCTGCCGGCAAGGCCGCCCACTTGGGTGGTGTCGTGGCTGCCTTTACGCCGCTGCCGGTTATCGGCGTGCCTATGAAGACGAGTGACCTGGGCGGCATGGATTCGCTGCTGTCGATGGTGCAGATGCCTTCGGGCGTGCCCGTGGCCTGCGTTGCCATCAACGGCGCCAAGAACGCCGCCATCTATGCCACACAGATTCTGGGTGCTTGCGACCCCGAGTACCGCAAGGTTATCGAGAAGATGAAGCAGGAGATGGCTGACGCCTAAGCGTCCCACCGTTTCACCGCAGTATAAGGAGAGCCATGTCCGATTATCAGGGAAAACGATTCAAGGCTTCTCAGATTCCCGATCCGTCGAAGCCGGGTGCTGCCCGTGCGGCACAGCAGGGTCGGACATCCTCTCCTCAGCAGCCGCGCGCGCCGCGCCCCGTGACACCGGCGACGCATCGTCGACAGGACGCGCCGGCCGCATATCGTCCTTCGTCTTATAGCTCCGCTAAGAAGCCGCCCCGGTCTTCATCGCATGCCGCGCCGTCGGATCGCACCGAGCCGCCGCGCAAAAAGCGCCACTCCATTATTCCCATTCTGCTCATCATCATCGGTATCGGTCTGATTGTCGCCGCCGCCGCTATTTTTATTAATGCCCAGATTGGCTATAAGCAGGCGAGCGATTCGTATCAGAAAATCGAGAAGCAATATGTAAGCGATAAGGACGCCAGCGGCGTGCCGATTATCGACTTTGATGCGCTTGCTCAGACGAACCCCGAGATTGTGGGTTGGATTTACGTGCCGGGAACCAACATCAACTATCCCGTGGTGCAGACCAACAACAACTCCAAATACCTCAACACGCTGTTCGATGGCACGTCTAACGCCTCGGGTGCCATCTTCTTGGATAGCGATGACACCGCGCCGGGAATGGTCGACCAGCAGACCACGATCTACGGCCACCATATGAACGATGGGTCGATGTTCAACGTGATTTCGGATACGACTGACCAGGCAACGTTCGATAGCATTGAATATGTGTACTACATCACGCGCGATGCGGCGTATAAGTTGCGTCCGCTGGCGACCAAGGTGGTCGAGGACACGTATGCCAAGGCGCGCACGACCAATTTTGAGGGCGACGACGGACTCAAGAACTACCTGTCCGAGATGCTCGACGGCGCTTCTGCCGTGGCGAGTGATGCCACCGATCGTGCCGCTTCGGCAACTAAGGTTGTAACGCTTGTGACCTGTCGTTCGCTGTCGCTGAGCAACACACGCGCCGTCATGGTGCTCACGCCGGTCGAGGAATAAGTTGTTCGAGAGTAGCTAAAAAGGCCCCGTCCCAAATTGGCTACTCGACGACGGTAAGGGAGAAATGATGCTCGAGAGTGGCAAATTGATGCCTTCGATTGATGCTTGGCTGCGCGAGGCCAAGGCCGATGCTTCGGCGGCAGGCTGTGGGATGTATCTGACGCATAACGGTGTGGTGCGCGCGACGCCCAAGGCTGAGGTGCGCGGAGTCGAGACCGATGGCGTGGCGCCAGGCCACAGGGTGGGCGGCATGGTCTTTGACTACGACGCCGAAAAGGTACGGTCTGCTATCGAGGCGACGCGTGCGATGCCGGGTATCGGCTATGTGCGTGTGTGGCTGGCAAGCGGCGAGCTTGCCGTAGGTGACGACATCATGCTCGTGCTCATCGGCGGGGACATTCGCCCGCACGTGGTCGATGCGCTGCAGGCGCTCGTTGGCACCATTAAGAACGAATGCGTGAGTGAGGTCGAGCGCGAGGCGTAGAGGCTTGCGTCGATAGAAGGATCGTTTATAAAAATGCCCACCGGTACGTGTGATACCGGCGGGCATTTTGCGTTTTGGGCGCGGTGGGCGCTACACGCGCGTCGCATCCTTGGGGCTCATGGTCATGCTCTGGAAGCGGTTTTCCATGTACTCGTTATCGAAGTGCTCTCCGTAGAACTGTGCGACGGGAATGTCCGGCTCCGTGCCGTTAACGCGCTGGTACCAGTAGTCGAGCGACTGCAGCGTCATGACGCCGTCGACCAGCATGATAACGGTAAAGATGACGGTGGCCGAGTAGCGGCTCTTCCAGGGGATCTTGTTGATAAGCTTAAGCAGCCTCGGCAGCAGCAGCTTGATCCAGATGAGGCCGCCCAGGCCCCACAGGCAGGCGAAGCCCGTGCAGGTGCGTCCGCCCGTGAGGACCACGAGCGGATCGGGCAAACCGAACAGCGTTATGTGCGAGTAGCTCCACGAGACCACGCCAAACGCGGTCTGCATAAACCAGCCCACGAACACCTCAAAGCTGGCGCCGAGCAGGGCGCTCACCAGGAAAATGATGATGGGGTTCTTTTTGTAGAAGCGGTTAAGCACCATGGTCATGAGCACGGCGCCAAATCCGTAGATGGGGCTGAAGGGGCCAAACAGCATGCCGGCGCGGTTCTGATAGACGCCCGGGTCGTCGACCGTCATGTGCCAGATGTCCTCGGCGATCAGGCCGAGTATGCAGCAGACAAAGAACACCCAGAACAGGTTGAAGTAGTTGAGCTTGATGTAGCCCTCGCCGGTTTCATCGCGGCCGAGCATGCCCTCGGCGGCAGCGTCGCGGTCGAGCATCTCCTGCAGGCGGCGCTGCAGTTCGCGCTCCTGACGCAGCGTGGGGTCGACGGTTGCCGAAAGTGCAACAAGGATGCCGAGCTGGATCGCGGGACGCAGCAGGAAGGGCCCGATGCCCTGGAGCATCACGTCGACCAAAAGCTCGACGACGGTGAATGCAATAAGGATGTAGGACAGGCGGGCGGCGTTGCGGCGCTGGTTTTTGATAAGGTCCAGGCCAAAGATGATTAGGATGACGGCACTTGCCGCAGAGAGCATGATGCCGGCGACGATAAGGCCGACTGCGACGAGCGTGTTGTCGCCGAGCTTTTCGGTGGCGTTGCCGTTAACAAGTGCCGTGATGACCTGCCACATAAAGGCAGCGACCGACGGGAGCGTGCCCACGCCGGAAAGGATGCACAGGACGGCGTACACCTTAATGATGAGGGGAATCTTCTTGACCTCTGTGGCGCTGGGGACGCTGGGGTCGAGTTCGTTTCGATCCATACAGAACCTTTCTCGCTTTGTTGTCGGTTATAAGGATACGCCGCAGACCTGCCAAAAGACAGGACGAACGTCCCAATTGCAACTTTGTAATCCCCAACGGTGGACGCGGCGGCCATCTGGGGCGCGGGCGCTTGCACTGGACGGACCGATAAAATGTTTGGCCACAAAACGGATTATCTGCTCGGTGGGCTTTTAAAAAGCGCTGCTCATGCGCTGGGGAGCGCGTCGCGCCGTGCGTATAATAAGGCGGGTAACGCCAAAATACGAGGCTCTGAGGGGATGCCATGTCTCAAGAAACCATCCGCGCGGCCGAGCGCGCCGCGGGACAGGTGAACGCCATGTCGACGTATGATCCGGACTCCGACCAGCTGCATGAGGAATGCGGCGTTTTTGGTGTTTGGGCGCCCGATCGCGACGTGGCTCGACTGACGTACTTTGGCCTGCGTGCACTGCAGCACCGTGGCCAAGAATCGGCGGGAATCGCCGTGGGTGACGGCGGTACGGTTATGGTCCGCAAGGATCTGGGCCTGCTCGACCGCGTGTTCTCCAATGCCGACCTGTCGACGCTCTCCGGTCAGCTGGCCGTGGGTCATGTGCGCTACGGCACCGCCGGCGCCAAGAGCTGGGAAGCCTCTCAGCCGCACCTCTCTACCATCAATAGCGTCATTATCGCGCTCGCGCACAACGGCACCCTCGTCAACACCGACGAGCTGCGCCGCCAGCTGATCGAGCTGGGCGTGCTGTTCCTCTCCAATTCGGATTCCGAGGTCGCGACCAAGCTCATCGGCTACTTTACCCAGCGTACGGGCCACCTGCGCGAGGGCATTCGCAAGACCATGGAGCTCGTGCGTGGCGGTTATGCCATGACGCTCATCAACGAGCAGGCGCTCTACGCCTTCCGCGATCCGCATGGCATTCGCCCACTGGTGTTGGGCAAGCTGGTGGACGAGGGCCTGGACCAGGCCGATGCCGCATCCGTTTCGCAGCTGCCGTCGCAGGACGGCGCCGCGACGGTTGACGTTGCCACCCATGTCACCCGCGCCGGCGGCTGGGTCGTCGCCTCCGAGACTTGTGCGCTCGATATTGTGGGCGCCGAGTACGTCCGCGACGTCCGTCCCGGTGAGATTTTGCGCATCAGCGCCGAGGGCCTTGTGTCCGAGCAGGGCGTGCCTGCTGCCGAAGAGCCTGCTAACTGCATCTTTGAGCAGGTCTACTTCGCTCGCCCCGATTCCATCATGAACGGCAAGAGCGTCTACGCCTGCCGTTATGACATGGGTCGTCAGCTGGCACATGAGGAGCCCGTCGAGGCCGACCTGGTCATCGGCGTGCCCGACTCCGGCCTGCCGCCCGCGGAGGGCTATTCGCACGAGAGCGGCATTCCCTTTGGTGAGGGCCTTATCAAGAACCGCTACGTGGGTCGTACGTTTATCGAGCCTACGCAGGAGCTGCGTGCCATGGGCGTGCGTATGAAACTCAACCCGCTGCGCGACAACATCGAGGGCAAGCGCCTGGTCGTCATCGACGACTCCATTGTGCGCGGCACCACCATGGTGCAGCTCGTCAAGATGCTGCGCAACGCCGGCGCCAAGGAGATTCACATTCGCATCAACTCGCCCGAGGTCATCTGGCCGTGCTTCTACGGTATCGATACCGACGTGCAGTCGCAGCTTATCAGCGCCAACAAGACGGTCGACGAGATTTGCGAGTATATCGGCGCCGATTCGCTGGCCTTCCTTTCGGTCGAGGGCCTGCTTAAGGTCATGCCCAAGGGCGGTTACTGCGATGCGTGCTTTACCGGCCGCTACCCCGTGGCGATTCCCGAGAGCTTTGGCCGCGACAAGTTTATGGAGGGCTTTAAGCCCCGCAACCTGGACAAGCCGCTGCACTTTGACGACGACGCCGTGATCGAGAAATACGACGACCGCAGCTGGGAAGAGGAGCACGGCGAGGCATAAAACCTGCCATATGGGGACAGGTTTATTTTGGTAGGTTTTACCTGCTGTTTTGTTGATATGACGGCGCGTGCTGTTATGGCGCGCGCCGAAATGAACGCAACTATGAGCACCGTTTGGCGCCCGTGCGGCGCCACGGTAGTGGGAGAGGAAGGCTCAGATGAGCGACAGCAAGCATGTGACGTACGAGGACGCCGGCGTCGACACCGCCGAGGGCGGCCGCGCCGTCGACGCGATTAAGCAGATGGTCAAGGACACTAACCGTTCCGAGGTTATCGGTGGCATCGGTGGCTTTGGCGGCCTGTTCTCGGCCGCTGCGCTCAAGGATATGGAAGACCCGATCCTGATTAGCGGTACCGACGGCGTGGGCACCAAGCTCGTGCTCGCCCAGATCATGGACCGTCACGAGACGGTTGGCCAGGACCTGGTCGCTATGTGCGTCAACGATATTCTGGCTTCGGGCGCCGAGCCGCTGTTCTTCCTGGACTACGTTGCCATCGGTCACATCGAGGCCGAGCACATGGCAAAGATTATCAAGGGTGTGGCCGACGGCTGCAAGCTCGCGGGCTGCGCGCTCGTGGGCGGTGAGATGGCCGAGCACCCGGGCGTCATGGCTCCCGCCGACTACGACCTTGCCGGATTTACCGTGGGCGTCGTCGACCGTCCCAAGATGCTCGACCCCGCAAACGTCCGCCCGGGCGATGTGATCCTGGGCCTGCCTTCCACCGGCGTGCACTCCAACGGCTACTCGCTCGTGCGTAAGGTCATTGGCGTCGACGGCGTTAAGCCGGGCACGCCCGAGGCCGTCGCTAAGGCCGAGGAGCTGAGCCGTCCGCTCGAGGAGCTCGGCGGTGCATCGCTGGCAGACGCTCTGTTGGCCCCCACGCGCATCTACGTCAAGCCGATCCTGGAGCTGCTGCGCGGCGGCGCCAACGTGCACGCCATCGCCCACATCACTGGCGGCGGTATTACCGAGAACCTCAACCGTGCGCTCGCCGATGACGTCGACGCCGTGGTCACCCGCAACGGTGCCGAGATGGGTTGGGACGTTCCGCCCGTCATCACCTACGTGTCGCGCCAGGCCGAGCTTGCGCCCAACGAGGCATGCAAGACCTTCAACATGGGCGTCGGCCTGTGTCTGATCGTCGCCCCCGAGGACGAGGCCGCCGTGACCGAGGCACTGGTCGCGCTGGGCGAGAAGCCGTTCCGCGTGGGCGAGTGCGTCGAGGGTTCCGGTAAGGTCGTGTACTCCGATGAGCGCTAACGAGCAGATGGCTGCTGCCGAGGGCCTGGACTTTGTGCCCTATACCCGTCCGACTGGCACCGATACGGCTGAGCCGCTCAAGATCGGTGTGCTCATCAGCGGTTCGGGTACCAACTTGCAAGCGCTGATCGATCTGATTGCCGCCGGCAAGCTCAACGCTTCTATTGAGCTTGTGGTGTCGAGCCGTCCTTCGGCCAAGGGTCTGCAACGTGCAGAGCGTGCGGGCATCCAGACGCTTACGCTGTCCAAGGATGTCTATGCCGACCCCATCGCCGCCGACGAGATCATCGCGCACGAGCTGCTCGAGCGCGGCTGCGAGTATGTGGTCATGGCCGGCTACATGCGCATGGTGCATACACCGCTGCTGGCGGCGTTCCCCAACCGTGTGGTCAACCTGCACCCGGCCCTGCTGCCGAGCTTTACCGGTGCCCACGCGATTGACGATGCGTTTGCCCGCGGCGTCAAGGTGACCGGCGTGACCGTGCACTTTGCCAACGAGATCTACGACAACGGCCCCATCATCGCCCAGCGTGCGCTGGCTGTTGAGGAGGGCTGGGACGTCGACACGCTCGAGGAGCACATCCACGCGATTGAGCACGTGCTGTATCCCGAGGTCGTGCAGATGCTCGCCGATGGCCGCGTCCACGTGCTGGAGAACGGCAAGGTCGCAATTGATGCGCCCCGCGGCTAGCGGTGCACAGTGCAATTTAGTTGAGTGGTTAGGGTGGTCATTGGCGCCAAGGCGCGTGTGGCCACCTTTTGTTTTGGGTAGTCATCGGGGACGTTCTTGAATGACTAGGTGAGAGAGGTGAGCGCATGGCGGATAACGAAGCGCTGTTTGCGCCTGAGCTGGTGTTTTTTGATTGGGAGTGTGCGACGCCGGATGAGGTGTTCGCGCGGCTTGAGGGCGAGCTTGTACCGCGTGGCTACATTGCCGACGGTTGGTTCGACGCCGTTCGCACGCGCGAGGATGCCTATCCCACGGGTCTTGCCATGCCGGCGGCAAACATTGCCATTCCGCATACCGATCCGGGGTTTGTGGCCAAGCCCTATATCGCGGTGGTGAAGCCCGCCGCGCCCGTGACATTTAACGCTATGGCTGGCATGGGCGCTCCGGTGCCGGCGCAGATCGTCATCAATCTGGGCATCGCCGAGCCGGGCGGCCAGGTCGAGGCCCTGCAGGCGCTCATGAACATCTTTATGGACGCCGATGCCGCAGCCGACGTGCTCGGCCAGACCACGTCCCAGGGCATGGTCGATGCCATCCGCCGTCACTTCTAAGGTGCCGGCTGCCAGAGCTGTCCCCTTTGCACCAAAATGGTGCAGATTAACCTGTCCCCAATGCACCAAGCGTGCCGCGGGGGCTGCGTTGTGACACAATGGCGTTTGTTCGATTCGTTATGCGAAAGGCCAACTATGGCAAATAAGAAAAAGAACCCCGCACCCGAGCCGACGCCCGAGCAGCAGGCTCGCGCCGCCTCCAGCTCTCGCAAGAAGCAGCGCAAGACCCGCGTGTCCAAGACCGTCAAGATCGTTCTGGTGGTCATCGGCGTGCTGGCAATGCTGCTTTCCGTCTCGGCCATGGCGTGCTCCGGCCTGATGTCGCAGGCAGAGGATACCTCGGGCTACAAGCTTACCGGCGGTGTAGCTGCCACTATCAACGGCACCAACCTCACCGAGGACACCGTGACCAAGCAGATCATGAGCATGCGCACGTCCTACGGCTACACCAATGACAAGGACTGGGCGCAGTACCTGGTCGACAACGACCTCACGCCCAAGAAGTACCGCAAGCAACTCATCGACTCCTACACGCAGCAGATTCTGCTTCAACAGGCACAGAAGGAGAACGGCGTGACGGTGTCGGACGAGGAGGTCGAGAAGGCTTGGAAGGACGCATGCAAGAGCGCGAGCGGTGCCAAGGCCTTTAAGAAGACCCTCAAGACCTACGGCTATACCGAGGACACCTACAAAGACTCGCTCAAGGAGAACCTGGCACAGCAAAAGCTTAAGGACGCCGTCGCGCCCACGAGCAAGCCCAAGGACAGCGAGATCGTCGATTACATCAACGAAAACCTGTCCAGCTACAACGACGCCCGCCGCTCGTCGAACATCCTGATCAAGGTTGATTCCGACGCTTCCGACGAGAACAAGGCTGCCGCCAAGGCCAAGGCGCAGGAGTGCCTGGACAAGATCAACTCCGGTGAGCTGAGCTTTGAGGACGCCGTTGAGCAGTACTCCGAGGACACCGGTTCCAAGGAGAAGAAGGGCGATGTGGGCTGGGATAAGCTCACCACCTTTGTCGACAGCTACCAGACGGCGCTCGAGGGGCTCAACAAGGGCGACGTGAGCGAAGTCATCGAGTCGACCTATGGCTACCACATCATCAAGTGCACCGACTACTTCCATGTCGATAATCAGGTTGATGACATCAACCAGGTGCCCAAGGCCATCAAAAAGTACGTCTCCAACGTGGTGAAGACGCAAGCGGCCAGCACTGCGTACAGCGAGTGGCTGGAGCAGTACAAGAAGGATGCCGACATCACCGTCAACCCCATGCCCAAGGACGTACCCTATAACGTGAGTCTGAAGGGCGTTACCAAGAGTTCGACCGACGATTCGTCGACGACTGAGTAATCATGGGGCGGTGCTCGCGCGAGTGCCGCCCACGCTATTAGAGAGGATTTGCAGATGACCAACGAAGAGCTGCAGAAGGAAATGATCGCGGCCATGAAGGCTAAGGACAAGGTTCGCCTGTCCATCATTCGCCAGGTCAAGGCCGAGGTGAAGAATATCGAGGTTAACGAGCGCCGCGATGTGACCGAGGAAGACGTCAACAGCATGATCAAGCGTCTGATTAAGCAGACGAGCGAGACGCTGGAGATGTCCATCAAGGCCGGCACCGACCAAGAGCGTACCGACAACCTGACCGAGCAGGTCAAGATTCTGGAGAGCCTTCTGCCCGCGCAGGTTTCGGGCGAGGAGCTCGAGGCCCTGATCGAGCAGGTCATCGCCGAGCTGGGCGCCACGTCCAAGAAGCAGATGGGCCAGGTCATGGGCGCTCTGGGTAAGGCCACTGGCGGCAACTTTGATAAGCCGGCAGCAGCAAAGATCGTTGGAGCCAAACTCGCGTAATTTGTTATGCGGTTTTACCAAACCGCGTAACGGCTCGACGCTGCAAACCCGTACACACGGCAATCTGACGTTCAATTTCAAGGGCGCGACCATAAGGTCTGCGCCCTTTCATTTCACGTCACCTTGCTCGCGTGTACGGGTTTTCGCTGACTTATGCTCAACAAGGGCGGTTGTATTATTTTCGGTGCTCATTGGGGACAGACTTAAATGAGTACCCACGGGGGGTACTCATTTAAGTCTGTGCCCAATGAGTGGGCGGAAGGTTGCGGGTTCTTTACGGGGATGTAGCGTGGGCTGCGGAAACGTGGTTCTTTCCGTACAATAGTTCAACTCGTGTAAACGCAGGGAAGGGACATTCATGGCAGACATGATCGAGATCAAGCATCTCAACAAGTACTTTGGCGACCTGCATGTGCTCAAAGATATCAACCTCACCGTCAAGCGCGGCGAGAAGCTCGTAATGATCGGGCCTTCTGGTTCGGGTAAGTCGACGCTCATCCGTTGCGTCGATTATCTGGAGGAGCCTACGTCGGGCGAGGTCGTCATCGACGGTACGCCGCTCACCAAAAAGAATCACCTGGAGATGGCTCGCAAGTACAGCTCCATGGTGTTTCAGCAGTTCAACCTGTATCCCAACATGACGGTGCTCGGCAATCTGACGCTCGCGCCCATCAAGCTGCAAAAGAAGAGCAAGGAGGAGGCGACCGAGATCGCCATCGCCGCACTCAAGCGCGTCGGCATGGCGCATAAGGCCGGCGAGTATCCGCAGAATCTCTCGGGTGGTCAGCAGCAGCGCATCGCCATCGCCCGTGCCCTGTGTACCAAGCAGCCCATCATCCTGTTTGACGAGCCGACCTCGGCGCTCGACCCCGAGATGGTCCAGGAGGTTCTGGACGTTATGATTGAGCTTGCGCAGGAGGACATCACCATGATCTGCGTGACGCATGAGATGGGCTTTGCGCGCCAGGTGGCCGACCGCGTCATCTTTATGGAGGACGGCCGCATCCTGGAGGAGGGCACGCCCGAGCACTTCTTCGATAACCCCGAGAACCCGCGCTGCCGCGAGTTCCTGTCCAAGATCCTGCACTAGGCGTGGTGATGGACATGACGGATATGACGAGGGCGGCCGTGTCGCGCCGTCACTTTTTGCAGCTGGCGGGCGCTGGCATGCTCGCGCTGACGGGGACCGCGCTCACCGGTTGCGGTAACTCCGCCGGCGGCGACGGCTCCGACAAGGGCTCCAAGCTTGCGACCATCAAGTCGCGTGGGCACCTGAATGCCGGCGTTAAGAAGGATGTTCCCGGCTACGGCTATTACGACACCGCCAAGGGTCGCTTTGAGGGCATGGAGGTCGATCTGTGCTACCAGATCGCCGCTGCCGTCTTTGGCGTGAGCTACAAGGAGGCCCGCGCCCAGGAGCTGGTCGAGTTTACCGACGTAACGCCCAAGACGCGCGGCCCGCTGATCGACAACGGCCAACTCGATGTGGTCGCGGCGACCTACACCATCACCGACGAGCGCAAGAAGAGCTGGGATTTCTCGACGCCGTATCGCACCGACTACGTGGGCCTCATGGTCAAGAAACGTTCGGGCTTTACCTCGATTGAGGACCTGGACGGCAAGGTCATCGGCGTGAGTCAGGGTGCCACCACGCAGGGCCTGATCGAGCAGATGATCAAGGATAACGGCTTTACCTGCGAGCCCGAATTTAGGGCCTTTAGCGGCTACCCCATCATAAAGAGTTCGCTCGACGCCGGCAATATCGACGTCTTTGCCATGGACCGCTCCACGCTGGCCGGCTACATGAACGAGACTGTCGAGCTACTGCAGCCCGAGGTCAAGTTTGGCGAGCAGGGCTACGGCGTGGCGACCAAGAAGGGCTGCGACCTCTCGGCCGTGGTCGATCAGGTGGTCTGCGATCGCTTGGCCGACGGCTGGCTCGATCAAGAGGTCAAGACCTGGGGTCTTGTATAGGCGTATCGTCCAAGGAAGGAATCAAATGCTCGAAGGATTATTTGACGCCGACCGTTGGTCGACGACATTTCAAAACATGGGGCCCTTCTGGGAGGGCTTTGGCGTGACGCTGCAGGTGGTTGTTGCCGGACTGCTGCTGTCGCTGGTGCTGGGCACGCTGCTGGGCGTGTTCTCGACCACCCGTTCGCGTGTGCTGCGTGGCATTAGCCGCGTGTACGTGGAGTTTTATCAGAACACCCCGTTGCCCGTGCAGGTGCTCTTTATGTACATGGCCGGCCCGCAGTTTTTGCAGGCCATGACCGGTGCCGACCAGCCGGTGCGCATCGCGCCGTTCGTGCTGGGTTTCTTGGGCGTGGGCCTGTATCACGCGGCCTATATCTCGGAGGTCATCCGTACCGGTATCGAGGCTGTCCCGCGCGGTCAGATGGAGGCGGCTCAGAGCCAGGGTTTCACCCGCGCGCAGGCCTACTGGTACATCGTGCTGCCTCAGACGTTCAAGATCATCCTGCCGCCGCTGTGTAACCAGGCGCTCAATCTGGTCAAGAACACGTCGGTACTGGCGCTCGTGGCCGGCGGCGACCTTATGTATCGTTCCGACAACTTTGTGAGTCTGTACGGCTACCTGCAGGGATACATCGTCTGCTGCCTTATGTACTTCATCATCTGCTTTCCGCTCGCCATGCTGGTGCAGTGGCTCGAGCGCCGCTCCAAGGAGCGTCCGCGCGGCGTGAGCCTGGCCGAGCTGGGGCTCGACAACGTAGAGGAGGCCTAGCGCATGGAAATCTTCAACGCGACCAACCTGCTCTACATTTGGGGCGGTTTTGTTAAGACCATCGAGATCTCGGCGCTGTCGATCTTTTTCTCGCTCATCTTTGGCACGGTGCTGGCGCTTGTTAAAAGCTATGCGCCCCGCCCGTTCCGTATTTTGGTGAGCGCCTATATCGAGCTGTTCCGCTGCACACCGAACCTGCTGTGGATCCTGTTTATCTACTTTACGGTGCAGGGCTTGGACATCGTGATCTCGACCATCGCCTTTACGCTGTTTACCAGCGCCGTTATGGCTGAGATCGTGCGCGGCGGTCTTAACTCGATTCCGCGCGGCCAGTTTGAGGCGGCGCAGAGCCAGGGCTTTGGCTTCTTTGCCACCATGCGCTACATCATTCTGCCGCAGACGTTTAAGACGATCATTCCGGCGCTGTTTAGCCAGTGCACGACCGTCATTAAGGACAGCTCGTATCTTTCGGGCATTAACGTGGCCGAGCTCATGTACACGGCAAACGTCGTGATGGCCCATGCGATCGACCTGTCGCAGGTGCTTATGCTCTACGGCCTGGTGTTTGCGATGTACTTTGTGCTCAACTTTGGTATCTCGCTGCTGGTTCGCGCATATCAGAGGCGAATGGTGGCAGCGTAGAATGTGACAAAGGGACTGTCCCTTTGTCACATAGAGAAAGGAATCGCGATGAGCGATCTGGAGAATAAGAAGAATCCTGTGGTCATTACCATCGCGCGCGACTTTGGCGCCGAGGGCCACGAGATTGGTCGCATGCTTGCCGACGAGTTGGGGATTCCGCTGTACGATAACGAGCTGCTGGTACGTGCGTCGCTGCGCGCGGGCGAGTCGCTCGACAAGATGGCCGCCTACGACGAGCGTCTGGCCGTGGAGAACATGGCGTTCCTGCCCGACCGCTACGACGCGCGTTCGTACTCGGACAAGTTGTTCCAGAAGATGAGCCAGGTGATTTTGGACCTGGGCGAGACCGAGAGCTGCATTATCGAAGGCCGCCTGTCCGATTACCTGCTGCGTAACAACCCCAACCACATTGCCGTATTGGTGACCGCTCCTTTTGAGGACCGCGTCGAGATTGTGCGCAAGAAGCGTGGCCTTAATAAAAAGAAGGGCGCCAAGCTGGTCAAGCAGCAGCAGAAGGCGCGCGAGGCGTTCTATAAGCGCTACAGTGCCGGAAAGTGGAAGATGACGAGCGGCAAGGATATCGTCGTCAACCGCGCCAAGCTGGGCCGCGAAGGCTGCAAAGACGTCATAGCCGCTGCCTACCGCTACAAAGTGGCTCAACTCGAAGGCTAGCCGACCAAAAACCACCGCAAAGGGCACCTTTGTGGTGGTTTTTGTTTTAGGCCGAGGGGAAGGCCTTGGCGGCAGTGCCTATCCTCGGCTTTTGCATAGTCTCGATCTGTAACACCAAGCCAGCGAAAATGGCTCTAACTGTTACAGATTGAGATGAACCGTTCGGCCGTCAGCCCAACGTCTTGATCTGTAACACCAGGCGGCATATTTGGTCTCTAACTGTTACAGATTGAGATGCAGCGTGGCCGGCCGGCACAATATCTCAATCTGTAACAACTGCAGGGCTCAACGGGCTCCAGGTGTTACAGATCGAGACAAACTAGTCGGTCAGGCTCCCAACCACCACAAAGGGGACAGGCACCTTTGTGGTGGTCTGGGCGGCCGTTATAAAAAGTCCCCGCCGGGCGTGTGCTCGACGGGGACTTTGCCGTTTGATGGCTAGCGCTGTGGGTGATTACTCGCCCAGCAGGCTCTTGGTGATGGAGGCAGCGGCCTTCTTGCCGGCGCCCATCGCCAGAATGACCGTAGCGGCACCGGTGACGATGTCGCCGCCGGCCCAGATGCGGGGATCGGTGGTCTGGCCGGTCTCCTCGTCGGCAACGATGTAGCCCCACTTGTTGAGCTCCATCTTGCCGCCGATCTTGGCAGCGAAGGGGTTGGCGTTGGTGCCGATAGCCGAGATCGCGACGTCGCAGGGGATCTCCTCGATGGCGCCCTCGATGGGCACCGGGCGACGACGGCCGGACTCGTCAGGCTCGCCGAGCTCCATCTTCTGGACCTTGACGGCGCACACGGAGCCGTCCTCGCCAGCGACAAACTCGAGCGGGGAGACGAGCGGCAGAACCTCGACGCCCTCGGCCTTGGCGTGGTGCAGCTCGGCGCGACGGCAGGGCATCTCGTCCTCGGTACGACGGTAGGCGATGATGGCGTGCTCGGCGCCCAGACGCTTGGCGGTACGGACGGCGTCCATAGCCACGTTGCCGCCACCAAAGACGACGACGTTCTTGCCGTGCTTGGTGGGGGTGTCGTACTCGGGGAACTTGTTGGCCTTCATCAGGTTCACGCGGGTGAGGTACTCGTTAGCGAAGAAGACGTTGGGCAGGTTCTCGCCGGGGACGTTGAGGAACTTGGGCAGGCCAGCGCCGGTCGCCACGTAGATGGCGTCGAAGCCCTGCTCGAACAGCTCCTCGGCCGTGGCCATGTTGCCCACGACGGAGTTGTACTCAAACTTGACGCCCATGTCCTCCAGGCCGTCAATCTCGCGCTTGACGACTGCCTTGGGCAGACGGAACTCGGGGATGCCGTAGACCAGCACGCCGCCGCCGGTGAAGAAGGCCTCAAAGACGGTAACGTCAAAGCCGTTGCGGGCGAGCTCGCCGGCGCAGGTGATGCCGGACGGGCCGGAGCCGACGACGGCGACCTTCTTGCCGTTCTTGGGGGCCATCTTGGGCGTGGAGGCGAGCTCGGGGCGGTCACCCAGGAAGCGCTCGAGCTGGCCGATGGCCACGGGCTCGGACTTCTTGCCACGGATGCACTTGCCCTCGCACTGGTTCTCCTGCGGGCAGACGCGGCCGCAGATGGCGGGAAGCATGGAGTCCTCGCGGATGGTATCGAGAGCGCCGCCGAAGTCCTTCGCGCGGATCTGCTCGATAAAGCGGGGGATGTTGATGTTGACGGGGCAACCCTCAACACAGAACGGCTTCTTGCAGTTGAGGCAGCGCTCGGCCTCGGCCAGCGCCATCTCCTCGGTGAAGCCCTTGTCGACGGGGCGGAAGTCGCAGGCGCGCTCGGCAGCCGGCTCCTCGTTATCGGGGGTGCGGGGCGACTTCATATCGGCAACGAAACGACCGTTAACTAGTGGCATGCGCAGCTCTTTTCCTCATAGGCCTTGAGGGACTCGCCCTCTTCGGAACGGTAAGCGGCCTGGCGGGCACGAAGGTCATCCCAGTCGACCAGGGTGGCATCGAAGTCGGGGCCGTCGACGCAAGCGAACTTGGTCACGCCGCCCACCTCGACGCGGCAGCAGCCGCACATGCCGGTGCCGTCAACCATGATGGGGTTGAGGGACGCGGTGATGGGGGTGTCGTACTTCTGGGCGGTGAGGGTCGAGAACTTCATCATCGGAACGGGGCCGACGCAGAAGACCTGGCTCACGGCCTTGTCCTGCAGCAGGCGCTCCAGCGGAGCGGTGACAACGCCCTGCTCGCCGTAGGAGCCGTCGTCAGTGGTGATGTGGATGTGGTCCTCGTCGAGGAGCTCGCGGAACTGGTCCTCCATGAGCAGGAGGTCCTTGGTGCGGGCGCCCATGATGGCGTGAACTTCGTGACCGGTCTCGACCAGGTGCTTGGCGACCGGGAAGGCAATTGCCAGGCCGACGCCGCCGCCAATGACGGCGCAGGGGCCCTCGGCCATCTCGGTGGGAACGCCCAGCGGGCCCACGACGTCGCGCAGTGACTCGCCGGCCTCGTAGGTGGAAAGCATCTCGGTGGTCTTGCCGATCACCATGAAGATGAACTCGACCCAGCCCTCGTCACCGTTCCAGCCGGCCAGGGTAAACGGGACGCGCTCGCCCGTCTCGTTGGCGCGAACCATGAGGAACTGTCCAGCGTGCGCATGCTTGGCGATTGCGGGCGCCTCGATGCGGAACTTGAACACCTTCTCCGAGAACTGCGTCTTCTCCAGGATCTTATACATAGAACCCCTCTCTTGTTAGGGCGGCCGAACCGTGCCTCCACGGAAATGGACGGCAGCCCGAATAAAACCGTACGCGCACAGGCGTTGTGCAGACATACAGTACGAATTATACCCTCATGGACATGCTGTTTACGTGTGTCTTCGGCGGTTGGGAAAAGGGTTTATCCGCTCCTTGATTGGCAACTTCATCCGAACACTTCCCACATTCATCCGTACATGTACGGATGAATGTGGGAATCCGATACCCTGAG
>NZ_QSBB01000016.1:27868-44951 GCF_003465595.1 Collinsella sp. AF05-9 | reverse complement strand
CGCGCGGCAAGGAGATATATTGCCAGACCGGAGGGGCGCCGGGGACGGGAATCCAGCACTCCATATTTTGTTCACAAATGAATAGAACCCTCAGTTGCTTCACTGAGGCCGTATTCGAAGCAAGAGCTTCTGATATTGGCGATGACCAGCTGGTTTATAGGTGTTAAGGCATCGGTCATCTCTGGAGCGCCACTTTACTCCAAAAGCATCACCTATTTGTTTCCCGTCGGTAAAAGGCAGGTTTTGTTCGCCAAGCGTTCTTATATATAGACAAGTTCGGGTTCGAGCCCGTGCACCGGCAACAAAAATGCGACCAGCCGGAGCCGATCGCCTTCTGTTCTTTGCTGGAGCATCCAGAGGGTGCTTCCGAACTCATTTTCTCGCTGCCATTCATGCTTTCGAAGCATCGTTCGACCTCCGCAGCCTCATGTTTTGAGGATCTGCCGTGTTTATCACTGTTATTAATGAGTGTGTGGAAGTGATCCTCATGCAGATACGTGCGATTCGCCAGAGAACTGAGAAGCATCTTTCTGCAGCCCTCGTTGCCTATCCTCGCACCTCTCAGGTCTTCCGGAAATTCACAAGCAGTCTTAGGGTCAATTTGTTTCTGCTTTCAGAGACTTGTTTGAGAGTTTTTAAAGACAGTTCAAAACAATAAGTGAGACGCCATAAAGCAGAGCAAGATGTGCCGGATAGAAAATGTAGAAGAAATATTTGAGCTTCAGCCCTCGCTTGCCATTATAAAGATTGATAAGCAGCAACGAAACGACCGCGGCAGCAGCATCAGGATTAAGTACATTAGCTGTAGCAAACTCGAATCCGCCGCCAACTATATGGCATGACGAAAGGAGCACTGCGCACACTGCAGCAAAGAACATCTTGGCCTTGCTGTCGTGGAATAAATAGAATGCAGCCACAAGCAGAATGCCGTACACACCGCCATCCAGTTTAGTGTATTCAGCTGCCAGTGCTGTCAAAACAATCAGAGCAGTTTCTGCGATGTACCTTTTCCATTTTGAAAGACTTTGTATCTTTTCCAGAATAATCAAAAAGACCAAGGAAAGCAGGAGCTCACACATAACATTTTGTTGCCGAAGGTCAAATAGTTGCCCGGTTTGAACGAAATCGTATATGGGCTCCGTAATGATTGCGAAGACAAGCATATTTCGCAGGTACTTCTTTATGTCATGAGTATGCAAAAATCCCTCAACTATCAAAAAGCAAAATAAGGGAAATGCAATTCTGCCAAGAACATGAAGCACATCCGAAGCTTGGCTTAGAATCGCCCACTGTTCGTCTGATATCTGACTGTACGATGCGTGAGTCATGATTCCATTGGTCAGGACGATTCTGCTCACATGATCGAGAACCATCGAAATGGCTGCTATTATCTTTAATGTGCTGCCGCTAATTCCATATCTATCTGTTTTCATTTTGTTTTCCTTTCTTTGGGTGGGCCGTCAGGGGTTCAGCCTGCTCCGCAGGCGGCCGCTGCGGCGCTTTCGCGCCTTGCGCGCTGCGCTGGCAAACGCTCTCGCGTTTACTCAGCTCCGCGCCCCGACGGGTTCGAACCCGTGTACCGGCAACAAAAAAGCGGCCGGCATCCGCCAGTCGCTTTTCTTTTCTATGGTGGGCCGTCAGGGGTTCGAACCCTGGACCTTGGGATTAAAAGTCCCCTGCTCTGCCAGCTGAGCTAACGGCCCGCGGGTGGCATTGTACCACGGTCTGGGACTATTCCCAACTCCATTGGCCGTTCTGGAAAATCACAACTTCACGTCCATCAGGCGTAATGCCCGTAATATCGATGTCGTCCGTGCCGATCATAAAGTCGACATGCGTGCTCGAGACGTTAACGCCATGCTCCAGGAGCTCCTCCTTGGACATGTCATACCCGCCCTCGATGCACTCGGGGAAGCCGACACCCAGCGCAAGGTGGCAGCTGGCGTTCTCGTCATAGAGCGTATCGTAGAACAGAACGCCACTTTCGCGGATCGGCGTGTTCTTGGAGATGAGCGCGACCTCACCCAAACGAGCGGCACCTTCGTCGGTGTCAATGATGCTCGCAAGCGTCGCCTTGCCCACGCGGGCGTCGTAGTCCACCACACGGCCGCCCTCGAACTTAATCCAAAAATCGTCGACCTTGTTACCGTGGTGGATGAGCGGCATGGCCGAGTAGACGATTCCGTCAGCGCGCATGCGATCAGGCGAGGTAAAAACCTCCTCGGTGGGGATGTTGGGGAAGAAGGGGTGGCCATCGGGCGTCTTGCCCTTGCCGCCGGCCCACTCGTGACCCTTCGTCATGCCAATCGTCAGATCGGTTCCATTTTCCGCGATGTAATGCAGGCGGTCAAAACGATTGTCGTTCAGGAAACGCAGGTTCTTTTCGAACGCCGCGTCATGAAGCTCCCAGTCGCTCTCCGGGTCCTGGCCATCGGCACGAGCGGTGTGCAGAATCGCATTCCACAGCTTATAGATTGCAACCTCATCGGTGTCTCCCGGGAACACCTCGTGCGCCCAAGCCACGACCGGAGCGCCGGCGATGCACCACGGGTTGATGTTGTAGTCCAGTCCACGGCGGAAGACCTTGCACTGCGTGTTCCTTGCCTTGGAAGCCGCGGCGGGCTTGGCGGGATCGATACCCTTGAGAGCTGCAGGGTCCGCGCCCTCGATAAAGATAAAGCAGGCGCCATCTTGGGCCAGGGAATCCAGCTGCAGGCGCTTCCACTCGGGCGTCTGCTCAAAATAGCTTTTATCGACATGCTCGTACGTGAGCCTCGTCACGGCATCATCGGCCCAAATGACCGTCACGTGGCCAGCGCCGGCGTCATAAGCCTCCGCGACCACCACGCGGGCAAAAGGCGCGCACTCGACCGGAGACTGAACGACAACCTCCTGGCCGGGCTTGACGTTTACGCCCTTGCGGACAACCAGACGCGCATAGTTTTTAATCTTGGGCTCCAGGGCCTTCATGCCCTCCAGAGCTTCTTCGACCGTCAGGGCAGCTCGAATCATGTGCCACTCCATCTATCTATAGAACAGTAAAAAGACGCGCCGCAAAAACGACGCGCCTTATATCTTAGCGATAAGTATGGATACAAGCGCTACTTCTTCTTGGAGGCCTTCGTGTCCTCCTCGGCAGCCGCGCGCTCAATAAGAGCGTTGAGCTTGTTCTCGGACATGCCCTCGGCCTGCGTGCGGTACATGTTGCGCAGGGGACGAATACGAACGAAGTCGTAGATGAAGTCACCCAAAATGACGACGTAGGACAAAACAATGCCGACCATCTGGACAGGGCTGGACACCATGCCAGCGGGAGCGAAGTACAGCGAAGCCCAAATGGCCACGACGAGCACCATGCCGATAGTGAGCACGGCCCACCAGATGCGGCGGCGCTTGGTGTAGTCCTCATCCTGCTTGAGAAGGATATTCGACACCGTGTAGATGCGATCCTCCTTGGCGCGCTGCTTAGCCTTGCGGGCGCGCTTCTCCTCTTTAGAGAGGCCCTCGAGGTTCTCGCCCTTCTCGAGCTCTTTGCGGCGTGCCTTAGACGAAGCCGGCACGACGCGGACAGAGCTCGCTGCCTGACGGGCGGGCTTGGCGGATGCAGCGGACTTGCGCGCAACCCCGGTAACCTCGTGGGATTGCGTGCGCTTGTTCGTGGCGCTACGGGTACTCACTTATGCGTTCTCCTTCATGCTTGTGAACTGGGAGCCCGTGATGATCTGGAAGGCCTCGCGATAGCGCTCGGACGTGCCATCGATGACCTCGGCGGGCAGATGCGGGGTCTCCCCCGTCATATCCCAGTTGGCTTTGAGCCAATTGCGGACGAATTGCTTGTCGTAGCTGGGCTGAATCTTGCCCTCCTCGTAGCTGGCGGCAGGCCAGAAACGGCTGGAGTCGGGCGTGAGGCACTCGTCGATCAGCGTAACCTTGCCATCGATGACACCGAACTCGAACTTGGTGTCGGCAATGATGATGCCACGGGTCGCTGCATACTCGGCGGCAGCCTTGTAGATCTTGAGGGAAAGGTCGCGAATCTGCGTGGCGATGTCCTCGCCCACGATCTCGCAGCAACGCTCGAACGAGATGTTCTCGTCGTGGTCACCGATCTCGGCCTTCGTGGACGGCGTGAACAGCGGCTCGGGAAGCTTGGAAGCCTCGGTCAGGCCCTCAGGCAGCTGGATGCCGCAGACGGTGCCGTTCTCGTCGTAGGTCTTCTTGCCCGAACCGGTCAGATAGCCGCGGACGATACACTCGATAGGAATCGTCTGGGCCTTCTTAACCAGCATGGCGCGGCCGGCGAGGTAGTCACGATACTCAGCAAACTCCTCGGGGAAATCCGCCGGGTCGATGGAAACGAGGTGGTTGGGAACGATGCCGGCAAACTTATCGAACCAGAATGCCGAGATGCGGTTGAGCACCTCTCCCTTAAACGGAATCTCGTCGGGAAGAATGAAGTCGAACGCAGAAATGCGGTCGGTGGCGACCATCAGCAGGTTTTCACCGGCATCGTAGATATCACGAACCTTGCCACGGGAATCCGGACGACGCTCCATCGTTGTCACGTGAGTCACTCCTTACCAAAATACGACAGTAATGCGGGTTCTTTCCCGCACGTTTTCGCAAACTCGGAGCGGCAGGGACGAAACCCCTCCTTCACCGAATAGCGAAAAGCTAGTGCTCCATTGTAGTAGATGCCGCGTCCGCCGTGTGCTCGCGAGGCAGATGAATCGTAAAAGTCGTACCCTTTCCAAGCTCCGACTCCACGGATATGTAGCCGTGATGGCGCTCGACGATCTGTTTAGTCACGGCGAGGCCCACGCCCAGACCGCCCGCCTCACGGGCACGGCTGGCATCGGCGCGCCAAAAACGGCCGAAGATGCGCGACAAGTCATCCTTGGCAATACCGATGCCGGTATCAGAAACGGCAATGCTGACGTGTTTGCGGTCACTGAGCACCGACACCACGACCCAACCGCCCTCGGGGGTGTAGCGCATGGCGTTGCTCATGAGATTGATGACGCATTGTGTGATCATGTCGGGATCGGCTTCGACGACATCGTCGTGACCTTGGGTCTCGTCAGCAAAGCGCAAGCGCAGATCGCGGTCGACAAACAGGCGCTCCTGGGCATTGACGATGGAACGCACGAAAGGAACCATGTCCACCGGCTCAAGGTTGAGCGGAGCCGTGCTGTTTTCCATGCGCGACAGGTCGAGCATCTGCTGCACCAGACGAGCCAGGCGACGCGTCTCGGAAGCAACAGTCTCCAAGTGCTCATCGTCGGTAGGATATACGCCATCCTGCATGGCCTCGACCGTTGCGAGCATGGCCATAAGCGGAGTACGAAGTTCGTGAGCCACGTCCGAGGTCAAACGTTTCTCGTGTTTCATATCCTTCTCGAGCGAAGTGGCCATCTCATCGAACGTCTCGCCCAGTTGATCGATCTCGTCATCGCCGCGCAAGCCCGTACGAGCAGACAGATCGCCATCGCGAATTTGCTTGGCCGTGCTGGTAATACGGTGAATCGGCTTGGTGAGCATGCGCGACACGAGTGGTCCGATAACGACCGAAATGCAAACTGCAACAACCGCAGCAAGGGCCATAGCGTTAAAGGTCTTCTCCCTAAACGCAGAATCTGCCTTGGTGAGCAAGGCATCGGAGCCGATGGCCCACAGCTTTACTTGTCCGACATGCTCGCCGGAAGACGTTATGATTTCGACGTTTGCAACGCTATCGGAGCCGGTGGGAGCCGACGAGACCGGACTATGCGATGCTTTTTTCCCGCTCGAGCTGCTCGACGGCGATTCGTTCTCGCGCACATCGGCGGTCGCGCTTGCCGAAGGCCATGAGTCGTCATAAACGACAACGCCTTTCTTGTTGACGACCTGCATACCCAAATCGTCGGACACCAAACTCGATGTCGCGACCGTACGTAGCTCGCCCGCAGTCCAATTGCCGTTTTCCTCATACGACGTCGCAAGCTTTTCGGCAGCGGAATTTGCGATTTCGACGATATTGGAGCGCGTGTAATCCGAAAAGACCGTGCCCCACACAACAGAGACCACGCCCACCAGCACCAATACCGTCATGAGCGATGTCAGAGCAAAAGCAAGTGCCATGCGCGAGGGATAGCTCATCGTTGGCCGTGAATCGGAGCGAGGCGTGTTCCAACTAGCCTTGGAACCCGCCTCGCTCTCCTGCTTGTGCTTTTGTCCGATTTCAAAGCGCGCAGGTGTCATATGTGATTTCCCTATTTCTCGTCCGACTTATCGGTCTTGGCCGGAGCCTCGAAGCGATAGCCGACACCGTGGACGGTGTAGAGCCACTTGGGCTTCTTGGGATCATCGCCCAGCTTGGCGCGAAGGTTCTTCACGTGGCTATCGATGGTGCGCTCATAGCCCTCAAAGTCGTAGCCGAGCACCTTCTCGACCAGCTCCATGCGGTTGTAGACGCGACCGGGGTGACGGGCAAGCGTGGTGAGCAGCTTAAACTCGGAAGCCGTCAGGTCGACTTCCTTGCCCTCGACCAAAATCTTGTGGCCCGAGATATCGATGACCAGATCGCCGAAGTCGAGTACCTCGACGGCTGGCTCGTCGGCCTGATGGGCACGGCGGAACAGAGCGCGAACGCGCGCGACAAGCTCGCGCGGCGAGAACGGCTTAATCAGATAGTCGTCGGCGCCGAGCTCAAGACCGATAATACGGTCCTCGATCTCGCCCTTGGCAGTCAGCATGATGATGGGGACATCCGAGGTATCGCGAATGGTGCGGCAAACGCGCTCGCCGGGGATCTTGGGGAGCATAAGGTCGAGCACGACCAGGTCAAACTGATGCTTCTCGAACTCCTCGATCGCGGACTGGCCGTCGCCGACACCCACAACCCAGTAGCCTTCGCGCTCGAGATAGGCAGCGACGGCGTCACGGATTGCCTTCTCATCCTCGACCAGCAGAATCTTTTTTGCATCTGAAGCCATAACACGGCCCCCCTGTCTCAATCAGCTAAGAACAAGCCCATTTTAACGCACCTGAGCCCGCCGGATGCCACTATGACGCGGCAGCTCGGCGGGCGGTACTCACAATTACAACGCGTTTATTCCCCTGTTGGCGCCTTTTTAACCCCTCTAAGCTTAAAGAGAGAATAGGCGTGCGGTGACCGTCTCGGGTATACCCTGGCTGTTGCGCACCGTGGCGTACGTAAGGAATGAGTCCGATTTTCCCGCCGTAGCTGGATAATCGCCATATTCCAAAGCGCGGTCGGGCGACAGTAGCGAGCCATAGGTCTTGGCAGAAGTGTCGATGAGAAAATGCGATGACTGTACCTTAACGAGATATTTATTCTTCTTGCCGGCAGCACATGCGAGCGGCTCGCGGGACAGGAAGAGGTACGGCCCTCCCTCATTACCGATATACGTGCCCATGTTGCCCAGGCTGCCCACGCCACTATAGGTCGCCTCGATAGAAAACACGAAGGTATCGCCCATATATACGGCCTCGAAAGGCGAGACTGACGAGGGAAGGACTAGCTGGGCACGTTTGGTGTTGTTGTCATCGGTCAGATCGATTGCCGTTATGCCGTAGTAGACGCCCTCGTCGTTGCGGACACGCGGCGAGATGGTCAAAATGCCGTCGCTCACGCGCGGGGCCGACGCAAAGCGGCCCGTCGATTTCCAAATTGTCTCGGCCTTGGATTCATCAAGCGAGCGACGATAGCAAAACGAATCCCTACTCGTTTTATTGCCGCCTGCCGAAGGCATTTTATACCAGATGGCTGATGACCCGAACGCCGTAAACAGCGGCGGATCGTAGTCCTTGCCACCTCGATCGAGCTCAACCACGTCGCCAGAGAGCGAAGCGCCCGACAGATTTTGAGCGTAGAGCTTCCACGATGAACTGGCAAAGTTCATCTCAACCCACGCAAACACGCCGTCGCCGGCACGGACATCGTAAAAAGCATATCCCGTGCCCTCGATAGGATTCTCAATTAATGTGGTAAGCGAGCCATCGCCCAGGTTGAGCACACCGAGTGTGTTGGCGTGCAGTGCCGATGCGGGCGCCATCATTGCCGCAGCATAGTCACCATCGCAGTAGTACAGCAACGTGCCCGGCGGCAGCGTCCACGATGCCGCCGGCTCAAGATCGATGTCAACTGCCTCGTACTCATCAGTAATCGAGACAATCTTCGAATCGTCCTTGATAACCTGCGGCTCGCCAGCGGCATCATCACTGGTGCCTGTTTTTTTCGAACATCCGGCAAGCACCGTGGCAGCGCTCGCGGCAGCTCCACCGAGCACAAAGCCGCGGCGCGATATTCCGTTCTTGATGTGGTCGGCGATACCCATTAGGCGATCTCGGCGCGAGCGGCCTCGATAGCGCGCGTAAGCTGATCAGCGCAAGAGGTCTTCTTCATGCCGCAGGTATTGCCGGCAAGAACCTCGATCACACGGTCGGCAGGAGCGCCCTCGACCAGTTTGGAGATGGCCTTGAGGTTGCCATCGCAGCCGCCGGTAAACTCAACGCCCAGCACCTTGCTGCCATCGTCAGAGAGATTGAGGTGAATATTGCGAGAGCATACACCCTGCGGCTTGTAGTCAAAACTAATCATTGAGATCCCCTCTCAGAAAGAAATTTCAGACGTCTATTATCCCCGCCTGGGCCGACTTATTATCGCAAGCACCGATTCAACATCCTACGATGCATGGACTCGTGGGGGCAAGATTAGCAGTCCGCACCCTGTGCGTGGACCGTGCGCTTCTCCCGATACATATTGTGGTCGGCGACACGATATACATCCGCCAGCGTATTTCCAGCCGTCTCGACGGTCGCCACGCCAATCGATGCGCTGACCGTCAGGGCCTCATCGCTTACCGCGGCAAGACCGAGACGAAGATCCTGTTCCAGCCCGAGCGCAGACTCATTGTCAGTATGGGGGCAAACCAGCAAAAACTCGTCGCCGCCAAGGCGCATCGGCAGATAATCCGCACCAGCCACCCGCCGCAGCACGGACGCCGTCCGTCGCAGCAGTTCATCCCCCATCTCGTGACCATAGATGTCGTTGGTCCGCTTGAGATAATTGCAGTCCAACATAATCACACTCACGGGCAAGCCCTCGTTTACCAGGCTATCTCCGCGCGATTCAAGATAGTTACGGTTGCGAAGCCCCGTCAGTTTATCTTGGTATGACAGCTCCTCGGCATGCTTGACCATCGATATGTTGTGCGTCGCCACGACGACCGACTCCAGCCGGCCTTGCTCATCGCGATGCTGGGGGACAACCTGTAGCGAGTACCAAGCACCTCGACAATCTCGCACCTCGGCAGCCAAGCACGGTACGCCCTCCATACGTTCACGGAGCGTACTTATATCTACGAGTCCCACAACCGCTTCGCGGCTTTCGGGGCTCACGATATCCCGGCAGACCGTGTCCATAAAGTCATATGCCTCGCTGTGCTCGGCAAATATCTTCGCTATCGCCGGCGACATATTGATTCCCTCGATCTCGAGGGTGTCGAGATGCAAAAGGAAGGTCGAATCGTAGATGGAGCTTATGGCATTGATAATGCCGAGCTGTTTATCCTTTTCGACCAAATTGCGGTGGTCAACGATATTTCGAGCCAACAGCACCACGACCCAAAACGCAAGGCTCACCAAGACGCCAGCGGCGACAAATGTAATCCTGCCAGACATGACCTCAGATTTGGGATACAGCGCAAACAGGCGGTAGTCCTTATACGCCGCACGCACGGCATACCAGGTAGCCCCCCGATATTCGACACGTGTTAGACCTTCGTCTTTCCAGTCAATTCCACTATCGACGAGAAGTCGAGCAAGGGTTATATCGACGGTCGAATCGTTTGAGGAAACAATTTGCACACCACGCATCACAAGCACCGTTGGACCCTGATGGAACGTATTGTTCACGAGCACGTCGGCAATCATGTATGAATAATCATCGGCGGGCTCAGACGCAAGCGATTGATACCCCAACGCCACCCCACCACCGTACGGAATGGCACTCACGGCAAAATCGACGCCGCGACGCTCTACGACGGTCGAGTAGGACACTTTGGAGCCTCGATACATCGATGCGACCGACGAACAGGCCAGCTCCTCTCGCCACAGCATCAGCGGATCGCGACCGTCGACATCGTAATGAGCGACCATATGGCCGTCGGCGTCCATGACCAGCATTCCCGAAAGGTGCTCGTTGTGGACATACTCCTCGACCAGTGCATCGTTAATTTCGACGCGGTCAGACGGCAAGAACGTCGCGAACGACTCGACCGCAGCATCCAAATTGTGCGTCGCCTCGGTTTTTCTTCCCTGCTCATATCGGTCATATTTTTCGCAGGCGGCCTGTAAAAACACCATGGCTTCCCGGCCAAACCCAAGCGTCTTATCGAGGCAGCGATGCGTGCCGACCGTATACAGCAGGCCCAACAAGACAATGCTGGTCACAACGGCGACAGCCGCGGTAACTAAATGCTTTCGATGCAAGCGGCGCTCATCATTTGTCATGATTCCGCTCCTTGCCTGCCTGTCGTCGCCCCTGCCTTGTAACTGTCCACAATGCGCTCAATCGTGCCATCTCGGTCCATGTCGAACAGCACGGTATTGAGGTTTTTGACGTACTCCCCCTCATAGCTGTTCTCAAACGCAACGCCCAGGTCAACTGTCATAACGTTGTCGGCAAACACGCGATAAACACCGGGATACTGCGCGACAAGCCGGTCGAGCGATTGAACGTCCGCCATCCAACAGTCAACATAACCTTTGACCAGGGCAGCTTTGCAGAGTTCGGCAGAACCATACGATTTGATTTGCACATCCGGCGAGATCCCTAGGTCCCCGGCAAGCAATCGGCGTTCACTCACCGAACCCGCAATCACCGCAATGGTCTTGCTTCCGTCGAGAGACGCCAAACCCTTGATACCACTCGTTTTCTTGGCGGCAACCGAGACTGTCACGGTCAGATACGGCTCAGTCCAGTAATAATCGTCTTCGCGATAATTGGGCGAATAGTCGCACCACAGACAATCGATATCGCCGTTTTTGAGCAGGCGATCGCGATCATTCCAAGATATGTCAACAAATTGCGGTTTGACTCCAGCACGCTTGCAGGCCTCGCGGGCGATATCGATATCGATACCGGCGTAGTCGCCTGTGGTATCGACATACACATAGGGATCGTTATCCGTAACGCCGATTTTGAGCACCGGGAGATCCTTGTCGGCTTCACTCGAGGAGGAAGAACTGCTTCGAACGGTATACGTCAGGGCGCCCGCACAGACGGCAACAAGGAGTATGAGCGTAAACGAGACGATGGTGGCCCGCTTGATGCGTCTGGGCACGTGCCCCCTTTCATCGAAACAGCAGTCGGAGTTCATTTTATTACCCGGGCGCATATGCGACAGTAAAAAAAGCGCCTCGCCCAAGACGGGCAAGGCGCCAAAGGTTGAAATGCATCCGCAAGCGGTCGAATTAGGTTAACCCTACTCGAAGCTCAGCTGCTCCAGGCGATCGAAGACCGTATCGATGCGGGTGAGGAAGTCCCACGGATCAAAAATCTCGTCGAGCTTCTCCTGGCTGACGGTGCAGCGCGAATCGACCTCGAGACGCTCCTTAAAGGTGGGGCCAGAGACACAATCCTGCACCTCGTGCCAGGTGGCCATGGCGTTCTCCTGCACAATGGCGTACGCATCCTCGCGGGTGATACCCGTATCGACGAGGGCAAGCAGGACCTTGGAGGAGAAGATGAGGCCGCGGGTCTTGTTGAGATTGGCCATCATGCGGGCCGGATACAGCTGCAGGCCGTCGATAACGCGAATGAGGCACTGGAACATATGGTCAAGCGCGATGAAGCTATCGGCCTGGGCGACACGCTCGGCGGAAGAGTGCGAAATGTCGCGCTCGTGCCACAGGGCGACGTTGTCGAAGGCGACCTGGGCGTTGGACTTCACGACGCGCGACAGACCGCAGACCTTCTCCATGGTGATGGGGTTGCGCTTGTGCGGCATGGCGGAGCTGCCCTTTTGGCCCTTGCGGAAGGGCTCCTCGGCCTCGAGTGTATCGGTCTTCTGCAGGTTGCGGACCTCGGTCGCGATGCGCTCGCAGGTGGCCGCTGTAGTGGCAAGCACGCCGGCAAGATAGGCGTGGTGATCGCGGCTGATGACCTGCGTGGACAGCGGGTCGTGAACCAGACCCAGGTGCTCACAGACGTACTCCTCGACGAACGGCTCGATGGAGCTGTAGGTGCCGACGGCACCGGAGATGGCACCGAAGGCAACGTTCTTGCGAGCATCCTCAAGACGATCAAGGTCGCGCTTGAGTTCCCATGCCCAAGAGCCAAACTTCATGCCGAAGGTCATCGGCTCGGCATGGATGCCATGGGTGCGTCCGGCGCAGAGCGTATTGCGCTCCTCGAAGGCGCGGCGCTTGCAGATCACGCCGAGCTTCTTGACGTCCTCGATAATCAGGTCACACGCCTGAGTAAGCTGATAGCACAGAGCAGTATCACCCAGGTCGGAGCTGGTCATACCGTAGTGAACCCAGCGACTAGGTTTGGGCTCGCCCTCGGGAACATCGGCGTCGATATATTCCTTCATGTTGGTCAGGAAGGCGATGACATCGTGGCGCGTGACCTCCTCGATCTCATCGACCTTCGCCTTCTCAAAGTTGGCATGGTCGCGGATCCACTGGGCTTCGTCTTTAGAAATGCCGATCTTGCCGAGCTCCGCCTGGGCCTCGCAGGCCAGAACCTCGATCTCCTGCCAAATGGCATACTTGTTCTCGAGGGAGAAGATATGTCCCATCTCCGGGCGGGTATAGCGATCGATCATAGCGGCTCCTTTTTGGTTATTGGCACGTTGGTCGTAACTTAACCATTGTACCGTGCGCGGGTGCGAGTATGGGCAGCAGGCATTAACCTAACATTTTGGAATTGGAGCGGGCATGGGGACATCCGCGTATTTGCTTCGCAAATCCGCACCGGCTGCGGTCGATCTCCTCGGATTCACGGAGACGATGGGGAAGACTTTGTTGAATTGGCCGCCCCAAAGTCTCCCGCGCTCGATGGAGCGGGCAACGGGACGTCCGCGTATTTGCTTCGCAAATCCGCACCGGCTTCAGGCGCCTGCCGGCGCCTTCGCCTGCTCGCTACAAACGCTTCGCGTTTGTTTTACGCTCGCACCCTGGCGGGTTCGAGTCCCGGCGCTTTATTGAAAAAAGCACGGCACCGGAACGGTGTCGTGCTTTTACTTTTTCTGGAGCGGGCAACGGGACTCGAACCCGCGAGTGTCAGCTTGGGAAGCTGATGCCTTACCACTTGGCGATGCCCGCTTGTGTGTTGGCTAGTATAACGCGGTTGTCTTGTTCGATACAAGGGTGGCGATGCTTGTTTTAGCTGTGGAGATTCGTTTGAAAATCGCGTCAATTGTGGAGACGAGGACCTTTGACTTCCTGTTCACCTTATCTTCTACCTGCGCTTTTGCTTGATTGTTGTATTTGAGCTCAATTTGTCAGGAATTGGGCAAGCTTTTGGTCAGGCTCCGGTACTTACCCGCATGAACCTCGGGGGTAGCCTCATCCTACGCGTCGCAGCCTCCCCGTGCGGCGCACGAGGGATAAGGAGCAGCCATGTCCAACGCACCCACGCACTCTGTCCACAGCGCAATCGCAACAGGTCCGCTGCTCCTGCTCCTCTTCCTGCTTTTCGGCTGCCTGGCACCGGGAGCCGCATTTGCCGTCGATGGCTACGACCAGCTCGGCTTCCGCACTATCAGCGATGATTGTGGGCCCTTCTTTATCGGCAAGTATGAAGCTCAAGACGCCTCGATTGCCTACTGCATGAACCAGGAGCGTCCCGGCCCCACCAAGCCGGGCGGCCCATGGCTCAACTTTGATCAAGGCTGGGTGTGGCTCGACGACGAGTTCGCAGCAATCGTTTGTCACGGATATCCTACCGCCACGTCGTTTGGCGGTTACCATCTTTCACCCGATCGCGCCCGCGCCGCCACCCAGCTTGCCGTATGGATGCTCAACGGCACTACCCATGTCGACGGCACCTACTCCTACACGACCGCTCAGGGCAAAACCAAGAGCGGGCACTTTACCGCCGACGATGAAGTCGTGGCGGCTGCGCGGTGGCTCCACGACAGCGCAAAATCAGGAAGCATCAAAGCCGCTCCGCACCGCGCGCGACGCTATCTAGGAACCGTATCGGGCGGCAGCAGACGTCAAGACATGCTCTATGTACTGCCGGCGGTCTCTGTTTCCTTCCAAAAGCAGTCTGCGAACACTGTTATTACCAGCGGAAACAATACCTATCAGTTTACCGGGGCAACATTCGATGTTTTTGAGAGCGCCAGCGGCGCGCGTGTCGGCACCATCCAGATGGACGGCAACGGTCAAGCGCAGGCAGCACTTCTGCCCAACACGGCATACTACCTAGTTGAGACAACAGCGCCAGCTGGTTATATCCCCCTGCACGATCGCATTGCCTTTACCACGACGGATAACGGCGGATACGTCACCATTGATGAACAACCCGGCACCATTACCTTGCGCATTGTAAAGCTCGACGCCGCAACGAATGCAGGCCCCCAAGTTGGGGCTTCGCTCGCAGGAGCAGAATTCGTGTGCGTATCGCAATCAACCCCTGGATGGACACAAACTCTCAGGACCGATGAAAGCGGTCGAGCTACCCTCACCGATGTCCCCCTGGGAACCTTTACCATCTATGAATCGAAGGCGCCCGAGGGCTATTTGCCCTCCGGTGACAGTTGGTCTTACACCGTTGGAGCCGACCAACTCGGCGATTCAGGCGTGGTCGAGATCGAATCTCGCGTTTCCGATATCCCCATTGCGTTTGACCTTGAGATTTCCAAATTCAAGGACTACGGCAATAGCGATCAATCCGGCCTGGAGCAGCCGGCAGGAGATGTTGTCTTTGAGGTTGTCAGTAACAGCTCTCAGCAGGTTGTTGGCACACTGACTACAAACATCTATGGCTTTGCCTCCACCAAAGACCAGCCCGAAGCATGGTTCGGCACAGGCAAGCGACCAGCCGGTGTCCACGGAGCCGTCCCATACGACCGCGCCGGCTACACGGTTCGTGAGGTTCCGGAAACCGTCCCCGAGGGTTTTAAACGTGCGGGGGAATGGACCGTCGAGGCCAATCAGATTTCCGACGGCGCCGAGCTTCAATATATCGTGGACAACCACGCTCTGTCGACGCATCTCCAGATTGTAAAACGCGATGCCCAAACAGGCGCTTCTGTTCCCCTAGCCGGATTCACCTTCCAACTCCTCGACAGCAATCACAAACCTGTCTCACAAACATGCTGGTATCCAGCACATAACGTAATGGACACCTTTACGACTGACGCGACCGGCACCGTCACACTGCCCGAATCGCTCGTGCCGGGCACCTATTATGTACGCGAAACCTCGGCCAAAGAGCCCTATCTTGTCGGCGGAGAGATCGAGGTAAACATACCCGCCGATATAAACCTAACGCCCGTTGCAATCGTCTCGTATTATGACCGCGCCGCGACCGGAAACATCAGGATCGTTAAAACCGATGCCGTAGACGGCAGCAGCCTCGCGGGCGCCATCTTTGAGATCCGTGCCTCAGGTGATATCGTGCGCCCCGACGGTAGCATTGCCGCGCTCGACGGTGAGACTGTCGCTACCGTCACGACGGATGAAACTGGAGAAGCACGCGCGGACGACCTCCCGCTGGGATCTGGCACCGCACGCTACGAGGTTGTCGAGACTCAAGCGCCGACCGGCTTCTTACTCGACCGGACGCACCATATCGTCGACCTTACCTATGCCGACCAGAAAACACCCGTTGTGGAAGCACGGCTTAACGTATCCGACGATTACACCAAGGTTGATATCTCCAAGGTCGATGCAAGCGGAGAGCAGGAAGTGAAAGGCGCACAGCTCACCTTATATGGTCCCGATAAAACCGAAATAGACTCCTGGACCTCATCCGACAAGCCGCACCGCATCGAACATCTTGCACCCGGCACCTACTCGTTGCGCGAAACGATGTCTCCGCGGACCTATGACCTTGCCGAGGAGATAACGTTTGAAATAAAGGATACGGGAGAAGTCCAATCCGTCGCGATGAAGGATGCGCCCATCGAGATCAAAGGACAGGTCGACAAGCGTCAGGAACTTGTCCAACCTATCGGGAAGGGTCTGTTGGCTAACGGCGATGGAAAAAACCGCGCCGCGATGCAAACCAATACGGACGGACTTTTCTCCTATACCATCGATGCTCGAAACGATTCCGCTACTTGGGTTGATGAGTTTACGATTACCGATGATCTTGAGTGCGCCAAAGACGGCACGGCGAGATTCGTCTCAATCGAAACCCCCGTCGCCATCGGCGACCTCAACGGTCTGTGCAACGTGTGGTATCGCACGATGCCGTTGGACTCGACAGACGTCGATGAGCCGGCAAACGCGACGCTTGACGATGGGCACGAAAATCCTTGGCTTGAGTCCGACGAAGTAAAAGAGAGTCTGGGTGAAGATTGCCGCCTCGTCGATTACGACGGCTGGCACCTCTGGAAGGCGGATGTCTCGACCACGGAATCCGCCACACTCGAGGCGAAAGAACTCGACCTTGCATCCAATACCGTCGTGACGGGCATTCGCATTGAATACGGTGCAGTAGCCGCCGACTTTACGACTCGAAGCGATGCGGATTCTTGGACCCGTGATGATCTCAAAGATGAGCACGACGACCTTGACGATGCCAGAGCAATCCTTGGCACAGATGCTCGGGGCGCAGTCGTGCACATGCAGGCAACGTCGGCTTATACACCCCAAACTGCACTCACCAACAGCGCACGCGTCGATCTTTGCCGCAACGGCGGCGGCGATAAACTTGAGTCACATGACGAGGACAGTGTCATTCAACGCTGTACCCTACCGCAGGACCTACCGGCAACAGGATCAGCCCCCATCGCCGCTTGCATCACCGCGCTCCTGACCTCGGGTGCCGCAGCCCTATGGTTCGCTCGCCTTAGGTCAATCCCAAAGAAGCGCTAGCGCGATGAAAAAGCGGGCG
>NZ_QSBB01000016.1:0-27858 GCF_003465595.1 Collinsella sp. AF05-9 | reverse complement strand
GGGGGCGAGCCAGTCCCCCGGCTCGCCCGCTTTCAATCATTTAAATCGCCGTATCTACTCTGCAGACGAAGATCCACCATCAACGATTGCTTGCTCGGACTCAGGAATCCCATCGGCACCCGTGCTCTGTTCTTGCTCCACCTCTTCGCTGATTGCGGAGGCGGGGGTCGAGCCCTTCGCGCCCACGATATAGGCGGCTCCAAACCCCAACGCAATGGCAATCAAGGTCAAAATCACGTAGACAGGCCAATGGCGCTTAATATACGAAAACACGTTGACTCCTTAGAGCTCCGTCTACGAACGGCGGATAACCTCGGTCACGACCTCGGATACCGTGGCAATGTTCGTCGGGTTGACATTGTGGGGCAGGTCGTCCTCGGTACGAGCGCAAGCCAGACGCGTGCCGTCCACGCCGGCGATGGTGAGGGCTCGGCGGCTCGCCTCGAGCGCGGCGTAGGCATCGGTCTTGGCATAGGGCATCTCGAGCGCGCCACAATCGACATGGAACGACTTGCACACCTTGCTGACCAGGTTCATGATGCGGCGATCGCCCTTGAGCAGCTGCTGTTCGCCCTCAACCGTCACCACCGAAAGCCTACCGGCGCCGACGGATTCAAGATTGATGAAGAAGACGCCGCGGAGCTTATCGCGATGCGAAGCCAAGAAGGCCTTCATACCGGCGCCATCACAATCCGAGGCGCCCGTTGCCACAAACCAGATATCGTGACCGAGCAGCTCATCATCGCCCATAGAGGCGACAGCCGAGAGCATATCTTCGGAAGAAGCGCCGTCGGAAGACGTAGCGCCGCCCTTCCAGCCATCGTTATCGTCCTCGAAATTATCCCACGAACCGATGCCGCGACCGGACTTCTTGGCATCGTAATCGTCTTCGACGCCCAGCCAATCACTCATGCTGTCCTGTTCGTTTTTCTTTTTACGACCGAACAGGCCGCCCAGGCCGCGCTTGCGAGACTTGGGTGCCGCCGGGGCGGGAGCCGAAATGGTCTCGATCGGCTGAGCGCCCGACGCAACGGGCCTAGGAGGCGCAACGGGTGCCGATGTTGGTTCGGGACCCTGAGCGGTAGCAAAGGGGTCGTTGACCTGTGCGGAGGGGTCGGGAAGGTCGAACAGCGACGTGCGAGACGCAACGTTTGCCTGCTTCATCGACGGCAGCGACGGATCGGGGACCGAAGCCAGCGGAGACGAGGAAGGCGCAGGCGACGGAGCCGACGCCGGATCGGGAACATTCATCTGCGGACGCGGTGATGCCTGGGAGGAAATCTGGGCCATAAGGGAATCGACCGTTTCGTCCTGGGTGGGAGCAACATCGGCAACCGTGGCACCGGAACCACTCGGGGCCGGCATGGTGAAAATCTGCGTGGAGTAAGGCCTCGACTCATCTGTCTCGGAAGCTTCGGAAACCGCAGGCACTTCCTCCTGCTCGACCTCGGTCGAATCATCTTGCTCGGCTGCCGCGTATTGCTCTTCGTCAGAGTTGGCCTCGATGGGCTCGTCCTCGGCGACATCTTGGATTTCGACAGCATCAATGGGCTCGTCATCGTCTGCCGCGTCGCCCTGCTCATCGGAAACAGGAAGGGGCTCGGCAATCGCGGTGCCTTGCTTTTCAAACGTTATCGTGGAATCGAACTGCGCGGCATCAAACGACATGGTGCTATCGACGTGCTGCTGAGCCTCGAAAGACGTCGTCTCCTCAACAACATCCGTGGACGCCGGTTGCTGGGACTCAAAGGACGTTGTAGCTTCGGCGGCGTCGACAGGCACGGACTGCATAGCCTCGTTCTGCTCGAACTCTTGCGCCGCGCGCTCACGTGCCGCCTCGGCTGCCTGCTGCTGAGCGATAGCCTCCTGCTCGGCAGCCTCGCGTGCGGCAGCGCGCTTCCCCTCGAAATCGTCGACAAATTTCCTGCCCTTTGCAAGCGCACCCTTAAAGAAGTTGGAAGCGCTGGCGCCAATCGAAGAGAACGCGGATGCAATATCGGCATGGGGCGTTGCCGCGGGAATCTCGGCCGAGAAATCAGTATCGCTCTCGTAAGACACGCGCCTCGGCTGTTCAGCGTAATCGTCGTCAGGCTCGTCCGTAACGTCTTGCGCCGGCGCGGCGGGAGCCAAAATGTCCAGTCCTGCCGCGGGATCGATCGCGGACACCGCCTCGGGCTCGGCAACGGCAGCGGCAACCGCGGCAGACTCATCATCCACGGCGACAACGGGCGCAGATGCAGTCACGACGGGGGCAGGCTCGGGCTCAAACGTCGGCTCCTCGCCTTCCTCGTAATCGAGCGTGCAGGACTCGGGAAGCATTCCGAGCGCACGGATGGCATCCGAACCAAAGCGGATGTTGCCGGCGGCATTGCGATAGAGCCTGGGCTCGGGCTCGGCCGCGACAGGCTCCTCCGCCGGCTCGGCAGTGGGAACCTCGTCATTGAACTCTTCGGCCTGGACAGCCTGATTCTGATCCTCGGGCACGATGGCGCCAATCAGCGTCTCGTCGGCAGACGCACCCTCAAAGCCCTCGATCTGCTCGTCGAAAGCCTCGCCCTGTTCGGGCTCGGTCTGAGCGTCGGGAGCAATCGGCTGACCGAACTCGTCCTCGGCGTAGGTAGGCTCTTCATACTCGATGGTGTTGCCGTAGTCGTTTTGCTGTTGGGCCGCGGCATACTCCGCTGCTGCGCGCGCCATCTCCTCGGCACGACGCTTCTGCTCCCCAAAATAGGTATCGAACGGAACATCGTCGGGAAACTCGTTTTCGCCCTGGAAGGGAGCAACGTTGTCCATAACGCCGAGCATAGCGGCGACAGAAGACTTGTTGCACACTGCGCCGGACGTATAGGGAAGCACAAAACGGTTAGAAATGATGTTTGCCGCGTTGGCGAGTGCAACGAGGGAAGCGAGGATCGCGACAATCCACAGCAGAACCTTGAGCGCGCCGGGGAGCGGCAGGATACGCAAGATGGCAACGGCAGCAGGGGCAACCGTGGCAACGGGCAACAGCTTGGCGATGAGCGCACGATACGAAGCATAGGGCTCGCGGGCGAGCAGCTCAGCACGGGGAGAGTCGTAGTGTGCGACAACGACCACCGGGCGGTTGCGCGGAGACGCGAGCGGGCCCGAGGCCTTGTGGTAGGCGATGACATTTTGGCTCACGCCCGTCTTGCCCAGGCGCGAAACCACGGGATGGCCCGTGCGCTCGAGCACGTAAAGAACGGCACCGACAATGGCCAGCAAGGTGCCGACCAAGCCGATGCCGCCGCCGATGCCCATCAGCAGGGCGCCGGCAAACGCAAGAATGCCGGTAACGGCAAATGCCAACCTGCTGGGCGCCGGGGCATTGAACTCCTGAACCTCGGGATCAAAGCCGTGGTTGCGGAAGATCTGAGCGATATCCTCGGCAGCCAAGCGCTCTTCTTCGCTGCATGCCGGCGTGATGCCGGTGTTCTGCAGCAGGTGGTTAATATAGTTCTGGGTGTTCGCCATGTGCGCTCCACATCCATAATCCGACAAATAGGCCCAATGCATGCACATTAGAACCGTATATAGTCGAAAGTATACCCCGAGCGAGCGCAAACGACCGAATTCGGGCCATCTTAACGCCCCGAGCGGACAAGGATATAGCCTAATCTCCATATCGGACTAAAATCATGGCAGCAAACCACCTTCTCATGCGAGGACTCTATGACGGCAAGCGACGCGACCGCGACAATTAAAAAGGGGAATTCGGAGCCCAGTTTCGATAAAACGGCTCAGCGCATCCTCAATCTTTTCTTTGTGCTCAACAGCTCCCCCGAACCGCTGACGACCGAGCAGATCGTCTTGGATTCTGACCTGGGATATGGCTCGGGCAATATCGACTCGGATAAGCGCAAGTTTCGGCGCGATCGTGACAAACTGCTCGAACGCGGCATCTTAATCAAGGAGGTTCGCCCCGCCGGCGCGCAGGAGACCGAGGAAAGCTCATGGACAATCGACCGCGAGCACACGTTTGCTGCAGGCGGCCTCATCACCGCAGACGACGCCGATATCCTGCTCAACGCCATCGACCAGACGCTAGCGGCCGGCTCATCCACTTTTGCCGCGCCGCTTGCCGATATTCGTTCCAAGATTGCCTACCTCACCGGCATGTCGGCGGTAGACGAAGCACCGATCCGCCGCTCTCCCACCGTCGATGCGGTATGGAGCGCCTTTGCCGAGCGATGCGCGCTGCGATTTTTATATCAGAACGGACGCGGTGAGCAGAAAGAGCGTACCGTCTGCGTCTACGGCATGTTCGAGCGCGAGGGCGTTGCGTACTTCTGCGGCCTCGACAATGCCACCGGCGACATCAGGACATTCCGCTGCGACCGTATCGTTCGCGCTTGGCGTCCTTCGAAGGCCTACGTTATCCCTGCGGACTTCAACCTCAGCGACTACCTGTTCTTTGAATTCGATTTTGCCGACCGCCCGCCCGTTGCGGCTACGTTCTCGTTCGCCCCGCAGACGCAGATCGATATGATCAACGGCCTCACGCGCGGGCGAGGTGAGCTCGCACACACCGATTCGGGATGGACTTGGACCGTTGACGTGCGCGATCTTGAAGCCGCCGCCTCATTTTGCATGGCCCACGCCATGGACGGCATGAGGCCCATGGCCCCCAAATCGCTCAAGCAGGCGTGGAACCACCTCATTGAAAGGACGGTGCACGAGCATGCCCGTGCGTAAACTCACCAGCGAGCAGAGGCTCTCGCGCGCCATCGACATCATGGAGGCCCTCTACGCCGCCGGCGAGAGCGGCATGACACGAACTGAGATTTGCAGTCGCTTTGACATCACGGGAGTGTCGCTCGACGAGATTCTCGAGATCGTCTCGACGCTCGCGGACCGAGAATCGGGTGCGCGCATCATCTGCGAATGCCACGGCGAACGTGTGGTCCTCACCGGTGACGCCGGACGTGTGCTACCGCTGCGCTTGAGTACCGCCGAGGGCGCTGTGCTCAACCACGAACTTGAATCGTTGGGAATCGAGCCGCAGACGGCAGCTCGGATTCGACACGCTCTTCTACCCGAAGAGCTCGGCTATAACCAGCGCGTCTTTGACACCGTCAACCACGGGTCGCACTGGCAGCAGCTGAGCTGCGCCATTCAGGACGGCGTTCGCTGCCTCATCTCGTATCGCTCGATGGACGATGCACGGCCACGCGAGCGTCTGGTCGACCCCTTGCGCATTACGGCAAACGGCGACCAAACATACCTGATTGCCTGGGACATCGCAGTCGATGAACAGCGCACCTATCGCATGGATAAAATCGAGGGACTCACCTTGACGGAAGATTCCGTCGTGCCTCACGCACCGGACGTTGCATCCCTCCACGATTCCCTTGCCCGGACGCAGCGTAGCGCAAAGCTCTTGATGCCATTCGACATGGCGGAGCATCTGGACTGGGCCGGCATCACCCTCATCGAGCGCAGCGGGGCAGACATGGCAACGGTAACCGTGCATTACGGCTCCGAGCGTTGGCTACTGAGCCAGATAATCGCAGCGGGCGGAGCCATCCGCATCTTGGATGACCCCACCCTGTCAAAGCATCTGTGCGATATGGCAAAAACCCTCGTCTGTCCGCTTTAGCGCCGCCGCTCGTGGCGTGCACGCCACAGCTGTAGATAGTGCCCGATCTGCGCCGATTCGATGCGCTGGTAGGAGCTCGTGGGCAGCGACGTTAAGAACTTCTTGCCATAGCCCTTCGTCACCAGGCGAGGATCCGCCAAGATCAGCACGCCGCTATCGGTCGACGAGCGAATCAAACGCCCCGCGGCCTGCTTAACCTCGAGCACCGCCTCAGGCAGCGAATAGCGCGCCCATGCGCGGTCTTCGCGCAGGTTGCGCTCGCACGAGAGCGGGTCCGTGGGGCTCGAGAACGGCAACTTGGGAATGATGACGCAGCGCAGCGTCTCGCCGCTGGCATCAAACCCCTCCCAGAAGGCCTTGAGCGCAAAAAGCGACGAGGTCGGTTCGTTGATAAACCGGTCGCGCAGGCGACGAGGAGATGAGTTGCGCTGCTGGCAGTTGAGCTCCAGACCCGCACGGGCCATCTTGGGCTCAACGCGGGCGTATAGGTCCTCCATGTCGCGCCGATTGGTGAACAACGTGAGCACCGATCCGCCCATGGCAAGATGGGCGTCGACCAGTACGCGCTCGAGCGCCGTAAGATAGCTCTCACGATCGCGCGGATCGGGGATATCGCCCGCAACGACTACAGCCATGTTCGAATCGAAGTCGTAGCTCGAATCCAAGTGCAGCGATGACGACGTTGAAGCACCGATGCGATCAAGGCCGACCGCATGGTTAAAGTGCTCAAAGCTTTTGGACACCGTCATGGTCGCCGAGGCAAAGATAGCCGTGTGAACCTCGGGCAGCCACTCGGTTGCCAAGGCCTCGCCAATGTCGATGCGCTCTGCGGTCATTGACTCTCCGCCGGCACGCAGCCTGCGATTGACCTGCAGCGAATACACGTAGTGTTCATCGGTACCATCAATGATGAGTTTTAGGTTCTCGGCCAGCTCGTGCAGGCGGCGCGAGATATCACCCAGGTCGACAACAACCTCGGGCTTGTCGGCGGCGACGGCTTGTACCAGCGCGTCGACGCTCTTGTCAGCTTGTTCCAATGTGCCGATGGCAGCGTAGGCCGACTGTAAGAAATCATGCCAGTCGTCAGATTCGCGCAGCTCGGGGCCAATCCATAGATTGGCATTGTCATAGCCCCCACGGGCACGGCGACCGAGCTCGCGAACGCCATCGAACACGCCGGCGATCGCCATGCTCGCGCGCGCAACCGTCGACGTCGCCTTGGCAGTAAGGCCCAGATAGAGCGTAGAGCCCTCGGAGGTTGCCAAATCACGGGAAACCTGGCTTAGCGCGCCGGTGCTCGAGCCACCCAGACGCTCAAACAGAACGCGTGATTCGTCCGCCGACACCACGCGCGCCCATTGACGGCGTGCCTCGCGCTCGATGGAATGGGCCTCGTCGATTACCCAATGACGAATCGGGGGCAAGATTCTGCCCTCGGCCGCAACATTGCGGAACAGCAGGGAATGGTTGGTGACCACCACATCGGCATGCGCCGCGCGACGGCGGGCGCCGTGGACTAGGCACTTATCGGGGAAAAACGGGCATAGGCGACGGGCGCACTCGCGCGACGCCGTCGTAAAGTCGGGACGGTTGACGCTGCGCCAGCGAATGCCGAGCGAGTCGAGGTCGCCATCGGCCGACTGACACACGTACGCCATGATGACCGCGACCGCCGTGAGCGTGTCCGCCGGATCGCGCTTGGTGGTAATCTCGACCTGGCCGCGGCTCATGCGCTCAAGCTTGCGCAAGCATGGATAGTGGTCATAGCCCTTGAGGGCGCAAAACGATAGGCCTCCGTCCAGCTGCTCAGCAAGTTTGGGCAGCTCGTGATACATGAGCTGGTCGGCAAGATTATTCGATTTAGTCGCGATACCCACCGTGATGTTGTTGCGGCGCGCGGCCTCGGCAAAAGGCACCAGGTAAGCCATCGATTTGCCGACGCCCGTCCCCGCCTCAATCACGCGATGCGTTCCCGTAACGAGCGCGTCACGGACCTCGAGCGCCATCGCGATCTGCTCATCGCGCGGCTCGTAGGTGGGATACATGCGATTGACCAGGCCGCCCGGGGCATAGTCCGCCTCGATTTCCTCGCGGCTCGGCATCTTAAGGACCGGTAGCTCGTCCGCATCAACGCGATCATCGGCCCGATCGGCCTTGAGAACGTCGGCGCGGGCGGCGCTGAGAGAGAAGATGGAACCGGGGTTCTGTCCCGCCAAGAAGGAGAAGATGGGACGATAGGACCAGGGTACGTCGGGGTACATGTCGGCCAGGCGCGTCATCAAGCCCTGAGGCAAGTCGGTGAGCGCCACGAGTAACACGCGCCACACACCACACAAGGCGTCGACATCGGCGTTGGCGCGATGCGACACCGAGTCGCAGCCAAACAGGTCGGCCATGAAAGACAGCTTATGCGAGGCCAGGCGCGGAAGCGCGATGCGCGACAGTGCCAACGAATCGATCCAGATGTCACTGACGTTGACGCCGCCCTTGACCGACTCGATAAACGAGCGGTCGAAGGTGGCGTTATGTGCGATCACCGGGCAGCCGCCGACAAAATCGGCGAGAGCGGCGACAGCCTCAACGGCCGACGGGGCATCTGCCACATCGGCGTTTGTAATGCTCGTGAGCTCGGTAATCTCGGCGGGAATCAGCTGCTTGGGATGCACGAAGGTATCGAAGCGATCGACAACCTCGCGGCCCGAAAGGCGAGCCGCCGATATCTCGATAAGCTCGTTTTCCTGCACCGAAAGACCCGTGGTCTCGGTATCGAGGACGATAACATCTTCCTCGATGAGACCAAACGCTTGGGTTTTGGCGCGCTCGGCAAGCGTGGCATAGGAATCGATGACAAACTGCGGCGTTCCCGACGAAACAGCGTCCTCGATTAGCATGCAACGCCCGCTCGACGAAGTCCCATGCGAATCAGGCTGTCACAGACCTGCGGGAACGTCATGTCATCGGTGTGGCGAATCTCATCCGGATACAGCGACGTATCGGTCATGCCGGGAATCGTGTTGGTCTCGAGGATAACGGGGCCGTCCTCGCTCACGATAAAATCGCTGCGCGAGATACCCAGGCAGCCGAGTGCCTTATGGGCAGCACAGGCAAGCTCCTGGGCACGAACGTAGTTCTCGGGCGAAATCTGCGCCGGAATGCGATGGATGTCCGTAGGGTCGACATACTTCACGTCCAGATCGTAGAACTCGCAGTCCTCGGGCTTACGGATCTCGACAATCGGCAGGGCGCGCACGTCATCCTCGCCGTATACGCCGACGGTGATCTCGGTACCCTCGATACACTTCTCGACCAGCACTTTGTCGCCAAACTCAAACGCCTTGGCGATAGCCGCAGGCAGCTCGGAGGGCTCGTGGACCAGGGAAATGCCATAGCTGGAACCGTTGTCGGCCGGTTTCACAAAGCAACGCTCGCCACAGACCTCGACAACGTGATCGATATCGACTTCATCGTCCACTTCGAGCGCAAGGCCGGGGGCAATGGGAATGCCCGCCTTGGCGTACAGGAGCTTCGAGACCTCCTTGTCGGCACCGCAGGCGCTGGCAAGTACGCCCGAGGCCGTGTAGGGGATACCCAGGGTCTCCATGGCGCCCTGCATGGCGCCATCCTCACCGCCGGCGCCGTGCATGGCGATAAATGCCACATCGAATCCGCCGGTCGCCATGGTTACCATAAAGTCATCAGCGGCCGTGTCAAGCAGCTCCACCGAGGTGTAGCCGGCTTCCTTCAGTGCCACCACAACGTTCTTTCCCGAATCGAGCGAGATCTCGCGCTCGGCGGAATGACCGCCCGCCAAGACCGCTACGTGCATGTTCTCTAGGCTTTTACCCGGCATGGGCAGACTCCTCCTCTATAATTTCTGCAGTTGATACCATATTGTAGCGATACCCTCTACGTTTCCCCAAAATCGAAAGGCTTCCATGAATCCCAGGACTAAATCTCAGGACATTCGCGACTTGAGCCAAAACGATATTCGCGAGCTCGTGGCCGAACTTGGCCAGCCCGCCTTCCGCGCGAAGCAGCTCATCGAATGGGTCTTTGAGAAGAACGTTTGTTCGTTTGACGATATGACCAACCTTCCCAAGGCTTTCCGCGAGCAGCTTAAAGAGGCTTTTGCCTTTGATACGCCGACTGAACTCACCAAGCAGGTTTCCAAAGATGGCTCGCGCAAGTATCTGCTCGAGTACCACGATGGCATTTCCGTCGAGACTGTCGGCATGCCCCGTCGTAACAAGCTTTCCGTCTGCGTTTCCACCCAGGCAGGCTGCGGCATGGGCTGCGCCTTTTGCGCCACCGGTCTCAACGGCCTCAAGCGCTCTCTGACCGCTCAAGAGATCGTCGACCAGGTGCTTCATGTATCCAACGACTTTGGCGAGCGTGCCACAAGTGTTGTCTTCATGGGCCAGGGCGAGCCGTTTGCCAACTACGACGAGGTTCTCAAGGCACTGCGTATCCTCAACGACCCCGATGGCATCGGTATCGGCGCTCGTCACCTCACCGTCTCTACCAGCGGCGTTATTCCCGGTATTCGCAAATTTGCCGATATCCCCGAGCAGTTCACTCTTGCCGTTTCCCTGCATTCCGCCATCCAGTCGACGCGCAATAAGCTCATGCCCGGTGTTAAGAAGTACACGCTGCTTCGCCTTCACGAAGCGCTTCAGCTCTACACCGAGAAGACTGGCCGCCGCCCGACCTATGAGTATGCCATGATCGAAGGCGTCAACGACACGAATCCCGAGATGCAGGCACTCTGCGACTTCTGCGAGGGAACGCTTTGCCACGTTAACCTGATTCAACTTAACGACATCGAGGGCAGCCCGCTCAAGCCGTCGCCGATTCATAAGGTTGAGGATCTTCAGCGTCGTCTTGAGTCCCGTGGCATCGAGACCACGATTCGTAACTCCCGTGGTAACGATATTGACGCCGCTTGCGGACAGCTGAAACAGCGCTACAAAGTTCAGAAGAACGCATAGGGGAGTCGCACTCCAAAACGTTTCATGTGAAACATCGAACGGCCCCGGTTGCAGGATATGCAACCGGGGCCGTTTCATTTATTGACCTCAATTCTGAATCAGTTGCTTCCTGTCCCATTTTTTACGGCCAAAATAAGGGGCCCTTGTCTCATGAATCAGACAAGGGCCCCTTAGAATATGCTGAGTAATTGTTAGGTACCTAATAGCCTACATTTTCCCATTGGTTGCTAACCCAACCTTGATTAATCTTGGGATTCTTCGTTACCTGAGCAGTACGCATGGCAACATCTTCTGTCATAACATCCATTTTCTTCTTGGATGTATCAACGATATCTTGCGCTCCACGAAGCAAACGACCTCGAAGTTCATCGTCTGTCGCGATCTTATAGCCAGCAAAGGCACCAGCCGCGACAGTCGTCACCAATGCAATCGCAGTAAAAATCTTATTCCTCATCTTGGCCTCCCTGATCAAACTGAATCATTTCACCAAGAATACGAGAGAGCTCTTCCTCGTCTTTAAACTCAATCTCAATCTTATTCTTTCCACGCGAGCTCTTCACACGCACGTTGGTATTAAATACCTGACGAAGTACACGCGCAGCCTTTTTAAAAGACTGCGGCGTTGCGGGCCGCGGCGTCTTAGGTGTCTCTCCGGCAGAAAACAATGGAGCAAGATTTTCTGTCGCTCTTACGGAAAGGCCCTCCGCAACAACCTTCTCTGCAAGTCGAATTCGAGCATCCTCATAGGGAACTGCAAGAATCGCACGTGCGTGACCAGCAGTAAGTTTACCCTCAAAAATCATCTGCTGAACTACTTCGGGGAGATCGAGAAGGCGCAGCGAGTTTGTAATTGCAGAGCGTGACTTGCTTACGGCCTTCGACAATGCCTCCTGGGTCATACCGCTAGCTTCGATGAGCTGGCGATAGCCCTTAGCCTCTTCGACGGGATTCAAATCAGAACGCTGAAGGTTTTCGATAAGAGCAAGAGCCAGCATCTCTTCATCATTAACATCTTTAATGATGACAGGCAGTTCCTCAAGACCAGCAAGCTTTGACGCCTGGTAACGACGCTCACCAGCGATGATCTCATAGCCGTTTCCATGCTTGCGAACCAAGAGCGGCTGCAGAACGCCATGTTCTTGGATTGACTCGCTCAACTCGCGAAGTTCAGTTTCATTAAAGTGAATTCGCGGTTGATTAGGGTTGGGAACGATATCCTCAATAGGTAGTTTTGTTTCAGATGCGGCATTTGAAGCAGATGCAGCAGAACCACCGGTCTCATACTCAGCCTCTGAGACCAAAGCATTGAGTCCGCGTCCCAATCCACCACGTTTCTTTGCACTAGGCACGCTTGATCACCTCTTTTGCAAGGTTCATATACGCTTTTGCACCCTTATTTTGAGGTGCATAGGTAATTACCGGTTCTCCAAAAGACGGAGCTTCAGAGATTTTAACCGTACGGGGAATCAGCGTCTTAAACGCCTTATCACCAAAGTACGATTGAACTTCCTCAACAACCTGATTCGACAAAGAAGTACGTGAGTCATACATGGTCATAAGCACGCCATAGGTGTCTAAGCCCTTATTCAGACGTGATTTGACCATCTTCATTGACTCAAGCAGCTTCGTAACGCCCTCGAGTGCGTAATACTCACACTGGATTGGAATCAAAACGCTATCTGCTGCGGTCAAGGCATTGATAGTAAGCAGGCCGAGCGAAGGAGGACAGTCAATGAAAATAAAATCGAACTCGTCCTGAATCGGCTCAAGCAAATCTTTGAGGCGGGTTTCACGAGCAATTGCGCTTACGAGCTCAATTTCGGCACCTGCAAGCTGAATCGTAGCTGGAATTACGAATACCTTTTTGCAATTTGTATCAAGAACAAGCGATTCTGCCGGCACATCATTCAACAATGCATCATAGATGCAGTGATCAAGGTCTTCTTTTTCAATTCCAAATCCACTGGTGCTGTTTCCCTGCGGATCAAAATCGACAATCAGGGTCTTACGACCCTGCTCACCCAGTGCTGCTGCAAGGTTTACAGCCGTCGTTGACTTACCGACGCCGCCTTTTTGATTGATGATTGCAATGATACGCGTGTCTTTTGCGCTCTTAGAACGCTTAACGTCGCGAAATCCCACGGTCCCTCCTGGTGTGTATTAAAGCTGTCAAACGGAGGATGTTTCACGTGAAACATTCCGATTCGATATCAACCGCCATGTTTCACGTGAAACACTGCAAGTTGTTAGTATCCATTATGTTTCACGTGAAACATCTAGGCAAGCGGATTCTTCTTTGCCATGCCATTTGCACGAGGCAATGAAACGGATGCTGGATGACTCTTTTTAAGAACAATGAACTCCCTGTGGCCCAAGCCCTCAGGCAAATCGGTTGCGTCATTCAGAAGCAAAGTGAAGCCGCAAATCTTAGCTGCTGACATGCCGGAAGCAAGCTCCTCATCCGAAGGATTGCCCTTGGTGATAACAAATAGCCCTCCATCCTTCAGGTACGGAGCCGCATACTCAACAAGAATCGGTAGAGGGGCCAGTGCGCGGGCGGTTACGACAGAGAACTGCTTCTTATGGCTTCGAGCATATTCTTCAAGACGGTCATGAACCGCATGAGCATGTTTCAATCCAAGAGCATGAACAAAAGAATTAACGGCATCAACCTTCTTGCCAACAGAGTCAATATAAGTAGCTTTACGATGCGTGGTTATGGTTAAAGGAATGCCAGGGAAGCCCGCACCTGTTCCCATATCGAGCAAAGCTCCCTCAGGAGCCATATTGATATAGGGGAGCAAAACAAGAGAGTCGAGGATATGAAGTACCGTAGCATCTTCAACGTTAAGAATACGGGTGAGATTGGTTGTCTTATTTGTTTCGAGAACCAAATCCAAATGCTGAATACATTTCCTCAGCTCAACATCAGTTACGCTCAAGGAATACTCTTTGCAATAGGAAGTTAGGCGACTCAGCATCTCGTCAGCCTGCTGATCAGTAAGTACTATCAACGAAAGCTCCTTTCTGACAAAAATCAGTGTATCGAGAACTTTTGACAAAAAAAGGGGACGTGGAAACCACGTCCCCTTAGCATAAGCTCGAGTAGATTATCGAGCAACAATCACCACATGGCGATCGGGGTCAGAACCCTCAGAATGAGTATCAACGGCATCATTACCACGAAGTGCAATGTGAACCAGTCGGCGCTCGTAGGCATTCATGGGCGGAAGCGAAACACTCTTATGAGTGCGGATGGCACGCTCGGCAGCAGACTGAGCCATGGAGGCAACCTTGTCCTGACGGCGGCTCTTGTATCCCTCGACGTCCACTACAACAGGATACCTAAAGCCGAGCTTGCGGCTCACCAGCAATGAGAACATAACCTGAAGGGCATCAAGGGTGCGACCATGACGGCCAATGAGAACAGCAAGGTCGGGAGCCGTTACATCCAAAATCAGCTCACCCTCGTCGCCCTCATACTCATCGATAGGAGAGTTGGCGGCATCGAAGTGCGAAAGGATGGAACGCAGGATGGAAATCGCGACATCGGCAATGGTGTCGAGCTCCTCGTCGGTCAGCTCTTCACCGGCCTTGTAGCGCTGTGCAATCTCGGGATAATCGCCCGCGACCTGCGGGGCAACCTCCTCAAGCATATCCTCGATGATCTCTTCAGACATAACGTACTCCAAAAGTTAGGTACCTAAATAAGATTGATATCCCGCTACTTCTTCTTGTGCGGGCGCGGCTTCTTCTCGCGACGAGTGACCTCAACCTGCAGCGGCGCGTTCTTAAGGCGCTCCTCCTCTTCGGCCTTCGCCTTGTCGATGACCTTCTGCGTCACAAAAATCTGCTGGATAACCTGCCAAGCAGACGAGACGTCGTAGTACAGCAGAACACCAACGGGAAGGCTCCAGCCCATCCAAAGCATCATGACCGTCATGACAACGGCCATCATACGCATGCTCTGAGCCTGCTGGCCGGTCTGGTTGCGCGACATATAGAGCTGCGGAATCAGGGTCAGGACAGCGAACAGGATCAGGCAGACCAGCGCAGGCAGCGCGACCATAAAGCCATCGGCAAAGGAGGCACTCGGCGTGGTGGTCAGGTCGGGCAGAATATTAAAGAACGAGAACGTGCCGTCGTTAAAGTAGTTCGGCAGGTTACGCAGCAGCGTAAATAGGGCGAACAGGACAGGCATCTGAATCAACAGCGGCAGACAACCAGCCATCGGGTTGAACTTGTTCTCGCTGTAGAACTTCTGCATCTCCTCGGCCTGACGCTGGGGATCGTCGGCATAGCGCTCCTGGATCTCGAGCATCTTGGGCTGCAGCACCTGCATACGAGCCGTCGACTTAGTCGACTTGAGCATAAGCGGCGTCAGCAGCAGACGGATGATGACCACCAGGATGATGATGGACAGGCCCCAGTCGACCGCAAAGGTCTGGATGAGCTTGAGCAGCTCGAAAAGGATGTTAACGATCCAATCCCACATGTAAGTTTTCCTCCGATAGCGAGTGCCCGCTAGGGCACAGGGTCATAACCGCCGACGTGCAGGGGATTGCAGCGAGCGATGCGCCTCACGGCAAGCCAGCAGCCTCTCAAAACACCGTACTTCTCAATCGCCTGGACGGCGTATTGCGAGCACGTTGGGTAATAAATGCAGGCGTCAGGCAATAAGGGCGAAATAACCTGTTGATATATGCGAATAGGAGCGATGGCAACACGTCGCAAAACGTGATTGCTCATCGCTCCTCCCCGGCAACGCCGGCGCGTTTCATAAGCGAACGCAATGCATTGTCCATCTCCTGCGGCGAGGAAATCCTCGTCTTGGGAGTTGCGAACAAGATGATGTCATAACCCGCAACGGGAAATCCACAGCTGCGGGCGGCCTCGCGCATCACACGCTTAGAACGGTTGCGCACGACAGCACAACCGAGCCGTTTAGCACCAACGAAGGCGACCCTTCCGGAGTCGCCTTCGCCAACCGATTCACATATGGTCATTCGAATCAGAGGGTGATTGAAACGACGCCCCTGACTGAACACATGCTCGAAATCTTGCCGAGACTTAATAGTCTTCATGCGAGATGTGTGTATCGCTGCTAGACAGTGAGACGCTTGCGGCCCTTGGCGCGACGACGGGCGAGCACGGCACGACCACCCTTAGTGGCCATACGGGCACGGAAGCCATGGGTCTTGGCACGCTTACGCTTATTAGGCTGATACGTACGCTTCATCTTAAGTTCCTCCTGCTGCATTTCGAGTGTCCGCGGGGGCGCGGACGCAGATATAGACACGTGAGCTTGAAGATTGTAGGGAAATCAATGTTCAAATGTCAAGAAATCAAAGGTAAAAGGTTGCGCAGTTCACACGGTTCCCCCATAAGCCGAGCTCGATTTAGCGGTGCATGGCAACTTTTCACGATATTTCATCGAGTTTTCAACAGGTCATGTTGGCAATGTTGAGAACTTTTCGTCCGTTTTCCAAAGTTTTCAACAGGTTTTGAAAAGTTGTCGAAAGATGAGAAACATTGCACGGTGAGCTACTATTTGTTCGAAACCTTTTGAAAGATTGCGAGCGGCATGTCTGACGACTTTTACACCATGGTCGATTCCGGAGACCCGGCACCCGACAACGAGCACATCACCGGCGTGCGCGAAGAGCGTAAGGAAGGCGAGCAGACGACCACGCAGGCGCCAAAAGCCATGTACGCCGCGCGCATCGCCGTCTATGACGACATGCTGTCGACACCGCGTGTGATCGTCATTGATCCGCAAGATGTCCGCACGTATTTGGAAGAGACGACCAACACCGTCTACCAGTGCATGAAAGAACAAGGTGGCCATATCTCGCTCATGGTCATCCGCGAAATTGTCGAAAACTTTATCCACGCGCACTTTGCCGAGCCCATCATCTCGATTCTGGACGGCGGAGACACCATCCGCTTTGCTGATCAAGGACCCGGCATCGACGACAAGGAACGCGCTTTCGACTTCGGAGTTACCAGCGCAAACAGCAAGATGAAGCGCTATATCCGTGGAACCGGAGCAGGGTTTCCCATGGTGCAGGAGTATTTGGAAAACGCCGGCGGTGCCGTATCCATCGAGGACAACATGGGCAACGGCACCGTGGTTACGGTAAGCCTGAATCCTAAACGCGTGCAGGAAATCGAGCGTGCCGGCGGACGCGGCGCTGCCGTGCGGCCCGAGACGGAGCAGCCCACATATCCCCTGCCGGGAGCTTTTGCGCAGCAGCCCATGGCAACGCAGCAGATGCAGCCCCCCGTGGGACAGATGCAGCAGCCCGGAATGCTTCCCACACAAGAGCCCCAGGCGGCATCGATGTCGATGCCGCCAAACGCGCCAGAGGCCATGCCGCCGGCGGATCAGGATGCAGCAGCAATGCAGCAGGCGACGGGGGCACCGGGTGGCCAGCAAATGGGCTATCAGCCGTACCAACAGGGATATCCATATCAGCAGATGCCGCCACTGGGGTATGGCCAGCAGTTCCCGCAGCAGTACCAGCAGGGATATCAGCAGCCGTACCAGCAGATGCCGCAGCAGCAGTACAACCCCTGGGCCCAGCAGATGCCTCCGCAGCCTTACCAACAGTGGCCTCAAAGTTTTCAACAGCAAATGCCGCCGATGCAGAGTTCTCAACAACCAGCAGCTCAAATGATGTATCCTAATGCAGCAAATCAGTATGCGCAGCCACAACCGGACGTGTTCGTAAGCGATCGCGGCAACGCCGCGCTGGGCTATCTGGCGCAAAATCAAGCGTGCGGTGCAACCGATCTGGCGAGGGCGTTTGGAAACTCGGCCCCCACTTGGTCACGCACGCTCAATGACTTGGCGCAGGCCGGCTTGGTCATCAAGCATGGCCAGAAATACCATCTGACCGAACTCGGCGCCGCTCGCGTGCGAGCTCAGAGCTAAAGAACGGGAGAGACAGTGGACGAGGAAGCAAGCATCATCCTGGGGGATGCCATCGCCTTTTGCCAGCGCGACGGCCAAGATGCACGCCTCATCAACATGCTGGGGCAATCGCGCGCCATAAGCCTGACCGAAGATACGCTCACGATCGAGGCCCCCTCGCGCTTTGCCATCGCGCAGCTCAAAAAGCATCAGCCGACTATTGAGGCCTATCTGGAAGAAATCGCCTTTGCACCGATCGCACTCGACATCGTGGCACCGCAAGGAGCCGTGGCGGAATCCGCTGCCGCGACGGCGCCCGGCGCTGCTCCCGCTGCTTCCCCGGCGGCGCCGGCCTCCGCAGGCGACGTGCCGGCAATCGAGCACCAGCACAGCGATGTTTCCCGTGAAACCATGGCACCGTTGCCGACCGCCGCTGCGACGTCAACGAACGCACCCGTCACGCACATGCCCATCGCTCACGACGCAGCGGCGGGCGCGGATTCGGGTATTGCAATCAAGAACACGCTCTCGGCCGATGATTTTCGTCGCATGATGAACCAGATGAAGGGCGGAGCGCCGACTAAATCCACGCAAGCTGCGACCCCCGCTTCACCCATGCCAGCACCGACCGTACCGGCCGAGCAGAATACGGATGGAGCCCCGCTCGCCGCGAACTCAAAATTTACTTTTGAGAACTTTGTCTACGGCCCCGAGAACAGCCATGCCTATCGCTCGGCACTCAAGTTTGCCGCCCTCGCGGACGAGCGCGGCACGTGCACATCACTGTTCATCTACGGCAAATCGGGCCTGGGCAAGACGCACCTGCTGCTTGCCATCAAAAACGAGCTCGCCGAGAAGTCGCCCGAGATCAAGGTCAAGTATGCCAACTCCCAGGCATATCTGGACGACCTGATGACCGAGTTCGACCGCCAAAAGAAGAGCAACGCCCCCATCATGCAGGCATACCACGGCGTGGACGTGCTCATCATCGATGACATCCAAAACATCATCGGCAAGCGCGCGAGCGTGGATTACTTTTTCCAGCTCATGGACGAGTTCATCCGCAACAACAAGAAGGTCGTCATCGCGGCAGACCGCGCCCCCAAGGACCTGAGCATGGACGAGCGTCTGACCAGCCGCTTCAACGCCGGCATGCTTTGCCTGGTCGCAGAGCCCAGCTACGAGATGAAATACAAGATCTTGCAGCGCTATTACGAGAACACCATCGTCGCCGCTCCCGAGGCAGGCGACGACTCGCTGCTGGCGGCCTATGGGGGCGACAGCGGGCACCTGACCGACGAGCACTTTAAACACATGGCCGAGGTCTCGGGCACCAACATCCGCGAACTCGAGAGCTTTTGCGAGCGCTGCGCCGGCGAGGCGGGCGACCGCGAGCGCGAGGGCGGGGAGCTCACCTTTGACGATATCGACGCCATCGCCAACCAGTACTTCGACACATCGGCCAAAAAGATCAACGTCCAGACGGTTCAGTCCGTCATCGAAGAGCAGTACGGCGTGACGCACGAGGAGCTCATCGGCCCGCGTCGCAACGCCAATATCGCCAAAGCACGCCATATTGCCATCTATCTGGCCATCGAGATGTGCGAGATGACGACCACGGCGGTGGGCGCCGAATTTGGCAACCGCAACCACTCGACCGTCAGTACGAGCTACAAAAAGGTCCAGAAGATGATCCAGGAAGACCGCACCGTCACCGAAGACCTCAAGTCGCTGCGCGATAAAATTACACTGCGCTCGTAGGGAAATAGAGACACCTGTTGAAAACTTGTCGAAACCACGGGCATAAGGTGTCTAAAACCCAACCCGCGGTGATGAAAAGTTTTGCGCAGGTTTTGAACGTGGAAAACCACCCCTGTTGCACACAGGTTGCTGTCGATTCTCTTTCTGGGTCTGACCTGCGTCTTTGGGAGTAATCAACAGTTTCGTCAGTGCTATTACTATTATTAAGATATTTATATCTATAGAAAGGTATTAAAAGATGAAGTTCACCGTCAGCCAGAGCTCGCTTACACAAGCCATCGGCGTCGTTATGAAGGGTGTCGCTTCGGCATCCACCCTCCCCATCCTGTCGGGCGTGCTCGTTAAGGCCCAAGACGGCATCTTGGAATTCCAGACCTCTAACTACACTATCTCGATCCGTCATCGCATCGCGGCGCATGTCGAAGAAGAGGGCGAGATGGTTATCCCCTGTAAGATGCTCTCCAATATCACCAAGACCCTCCCCGATGCCCCGGTCACCTTTGAGCTGTCCGAGCGCCAGGTGCTGATTGGTTGCGAGAAGAGCTCTTTTAGGCTGAACACGCTCGATGCCAATGACTTCCCCGAGTTTCCGGCCTATGCCATCGAGAGTGCCGTGGAGCTGCCGACCGATGTCTTGTCCGAAATGGTCGGCCGCGTGTGGCGCGTCACCTCGACCGACAAGGCTCGCCCCATCCTGGGCGGCGTGCACATGAAGGTCGAGAACAACACCGTACGCCTGGTGGCGACCGATTCCTTCCGCTTGGCCGTGTGCGATACGCAGGTCGAGACCTCGACCCTCGAGGGCTCCTTTGAGCTCAACGTTCCGGCTGACGCCTTTAACGACGCGCTGAACATCATGGCCAGCCAGGCGACCATCATGATCGGGGCTACCGACACCCAGGTCGTCTTCGAGGCCGGCAACACCACCTACGTGTCGCGTCGCATCGAGGGCGTGTACCCCAACTACAAGCAGCTCATCCCCGATTCGTGCGTGACGAGCGTCAAGATCGATGTCGCCGCCTTTAACGCCGCCCTCAAGCGCGTGGCCGTTATCGCGAGCGCCAACCCCGCCGTCAAGTTCGAGATCGATGTCGAGAACGGGCAGATGGGCCTGTCCTCCATTTCCAATGACCAGGACCTTGCGCAGGAGACGATCGATGTCGAGGCTGAGGGCGAGTCGGGTACCATCGCCTTCAACTACCACTACATCTTCGGCTGCCTCAATGCCCTGTCCAAGGAGAAGGAGATCACGCTGGAGCTCAAGAGCTACTCGCAGGCGGGCATCTTCAAGTCCTACGACAAGATCAACTACCTGTACCTGGTCATGCCGGTCCGCATCTAGCGCTGCGCCATGACCATGTTCGCCCGCGATCTTTCCGTCGCGCACTACCGCAGCTTCGATAGCTATCGCCTTGCCCTGGACGAGGGCGTGACGATACTTGCGGGACCCAACGCGGCGGGAAAGACCAATCTCATAGAGGCGCTGCAGCTGCTGACGAGCGGCGCCTCGTTTAGGCATCCGACCGCAGCCGAGCTCGTCCATGACGGCGTGGGCTCGTGCAAGATCGAGCTGAGGCTCGAGGGCGACGGCCGCGTGCTTGATATGGGATTGAGCGCGGAGGACGGTAAGCGCTCGTTTAGTCGCAACGGCAAGAGATGCTCTGCCGCCGGTGTGCGCGGGATTCTGCCGAGCGTGCTGTTTTGCCCCGACCATCTGGACATGGTTAAGCGAGGCGCCAGTGTGCGCCGCGCCGCCCTCGATGACTTTGGCATGCAGCTGAGCGCGCGTTATGCCGATCTTGCGAGCACCTATGGGCGCTGCGTGACCCAGCGTAACGCCCTGCTCAAGGAGACCTGGTGCTGTCGCGAGATGCTCGGCGCGTGGAACGATTCGATTGCTCGCGCGGGCTCGGCCCTGCTCGTGCACCGGTTGGCCCTACTCGACCGGCTGGCGGGCCATGTGCACACTGCCTACGGGCAAGTGGCGTCCGGCGAGGCTGCCAACGTGACCTATGCGTCCACGCTGGGGGATTTGCCCCAGGTCGAGGATCGCGAAGAGCTGAAGGGTTGGGCGTACGAGCGTATGCTGGCCGCCCTTGACGAGCATGCCGACGAGGAAATTCGCCGCGGCGTGACGTTGGTGGGACCGCATCGCGACGAGATTGAGTTTACCGTGGCGGGTCGCTCCGCCCGTTCATTTGCCAGCCAAGGACAGCAGCGCACGCTGGTACTGTCCTGGAAGGTGGCCGAGGTTGCCGTGGCTCGCGATGTCCTGGGCACCGCCCCACTGCTGCTTCTGGACGACGTGATGAGCGAGCTCGACGGCGAGCGTCGCGGCGCTTTCCTGCGGCTGATTGGCGATGATATCCAGACGGTCATAACCACGACCAACCTGGGGTACTTTACCGATGACCTGCTTGATCGAGCCAAGGTGGTGAGCATGGGTGAGACGTGCTAATTACGAGCGCGAGAGCGAGACAGTCGCCTTCAGCGGGTTTTTGAACGCAGAGCGCCAGCGCATCCTGGCGGCTGCAACGCCTAAGCGCCGTGCGCAGATGGAGGCCGCCGAGGAGTCGCGCACGGTCTATCGCGCATGGAACGCGGTGTGCTCGGGCACGCGCGAGGGGCGGCATGTGACGGGACTGCGTTACCTGCCCGAGTCCAATGAGCTGCTGGTGTATCTCGACTCGCCCTCGTGGACGCAGGAAATGACGCTGTTGCGCGAGATCATCCGCGCGCGCATGGAGCGCGCCGGTGCGCATGTGGACGGCCTGGTGTTCAAAACCACCGCGCCCGGTCACACGCCGCCCGCCGCCAAGGAGCGCCTGCGCCCGGCGACGACCGAGCGACCGCCGGCCCCGCATGCCGACCTAAGTGAGGCCGAGCGCACCGAGATTGAGCGCCAAGTGGCGCCCATCGAAGACCAAAAACTGCGCGAGGCCCTCGAGAATGCCATGAGAGCCAGTGCCGAGTGGGCCAAGGGCGTGCAAAGCAGAAAAGAGCCTTAAATCGCATCTGGTGGCCTTGTAGAGCCAAATACCCTCGTTCCCGAGGGTATTTTTTTACGATAAACTAGTAAGGCTGTACACATTTTCTTGACTGAAGGAGGACGTGTGGCAAACGAAAACGATTACGATGGCGGCGAGATTAAGATTCTCGAAGGTCTCGAGGCCGTTCGTAAGCGCCCGGGCATGTATATCGGCTCGACGAGCGCCAGCGGTCTGCATCACCTGGTGTGGGAGATCGTTGACAACTCCGTCGACGAGGCCATGGCCGGTTTCTGCACCGAGATCCAGGTGACGGTCCACGCCGACAACTCCATCACGGTCGTCGACAACGGGCGCGGCATCCCCGTCGACGAGCACCCTGTTAAAAAGATCCCGACGCTCGAGGTCGTCATGACGATCTTGCACGCCGGCGGTAAGTTCGATAACTCGGCCTATAAGGTCTCGGGCGGCCTGCACGGCGTGGGCATCTCCGTCGTCAACGCACTGTCCAAGCGCGTGGTCGTTCAGGTTCGCCGCGATGGCAACACCTACGAGATGGAGTTCTCGCGCGGCAAGACCGTCAAGAAGATGGAGGTCGTGGGCACCTCGGATTCAACGGGCACCACCGTCACCTTCTGGCCCGACGACGAGATCTTCGAGACCTGCATCTACGATTTCGATACGCTGCACAACCGTCTGCAGGAGACGGCGTTCCTCAATAAGAACCTTAAGATTGTGCTGACCGACGAGCGCGAGGCGACTCCCCACGTGGAGGAGTTTTGCTACGAGGGCGGCATCATCGACTTCGTCAAGTTCCTCAACGAGGGCAAGGACGTCCCCGAGGCCTTTAAGGAGCCCATCTACATCGAGGGCAAATCGGATCCGGACGCGCCTGTGACCAAGATGGGCGAGGTCGAGGTTTCCCTGCAGTGGAATAGCGGCTACGGCGAGAACGTCATGTCGTTCGCCAACGACATCTACACTCCCGAGGGCGGCATGCACCTTGAGGGCTTCCGCACCGCGCTCACCCGCGTAATCAACGATTACGCGCGCAAGCAGAACCTGCTCAAGGAAAAAGACGCCAACCTGACCGGCGACGATGTGCGCGAGGGCCTTTCGGCCGTTATCTCGGTCAAGCTGCCCGATCCTCAGTTTGAGGGCCAGACCAAGGCAAAGCTCGGTAGCTCCTATATGCGCGCGCTCACGCTCAAGATCGTGACCGACGGCCTCGCCGATTACTTGGAGGAGCATCCCAAGCCCGCCCGCGAGATTGTCAAGAAGGCGCAACAGGCCTGCAAGGCGCGCAACGCCGCCCGCAAGGCGCGCGAGGCGACCCGCCGCAAGAGCCTGCTCGAGACGGCGTCCCTGCCCGGTAAGCTCGCTGACTGCTCGGTGCGCGATGCCGAGCTGACCGAGCTCTTCATCGTAGAGGGTGACTCGGCAGGCGGTTCGGCCAAGGACGGCCGTCGCCGAGACATCCAGGCGATTCTGCCCCTGCGCGGCAAGATTCTGAACGTCGAACGCGTTGGTGACCATCGCGCGTTCTCGAGCGACACCATCCAGTCGCTGATTACCGCGATCGGCTGCGGTGTCACGACGAGTGCCGGCGACGGCGGCGACTTCGATATCACCAAGGCGCGCTACCATAAGATCATCATCATGACCGATGCAGACGTCGACGGTGCGCATATCCGCATCCTGCTGCTGACGTTCTTCTACAAGTACATGCGTCCGCTGATCGATGCCGGCTACGTCTATGTTGCCTGCCCGCCCATCTTTGGCATTAAGGTGCGCAACAAGATCCACTACGTGTATCCCAACGGCCGCCAGCCCGAAGACGAGATCCTGCGCGACACCATCCAGAGTCTGGGCCTGAACCCCGACGACAACGACGAGGACGGCAAGGCCAAGGACGGCAAGATCACCAAGAAGCGCAAGGGCTATACCGTCCAGCGCTACAAGGGCCTGGGCGAGATGGACCCCAAGCAGCTTGCCTCGACGACGATGGATCCCAAGACCCGCATCCTGCAGCGCGTGTCGATCGAGGACGCCGTGGTGGCGGACCGCGCCGTGCGCGAGCTGATGGGTTCCGAGGTCGGCTATCGCCGCGAGTACATTGAAAAACATGCGCATGACGCGCGTTTCCTTGATGCTTAAGAGGAGGTAACGTGGCAGACGATATCAACAATAACGAGGGTATGGGCGAGGCCGGCGATGCCGGCATGCCCGACGATCTGAAGCGCCTGCTTGCCCGTGCTGAGCAGGGCGAGGACGGCGATCCTGACGCCTATAACCCCGATGCCGATGATGAGGAAGAAGAAGACGACGCCGAGCTCGAGGAGAGCTTTGGCGAAGTCGACCGTGGCGCCTCGGCCGGCGAGGATATCAACGGCGGCCAGCTCCAGATTTCGGAGTTCGGTCGCGAGATGAAGCAGTCGTTTATCGAGTATTCGATGTCGGTTATCACGGCGCGTGCCCTGCCGGACGTGCGCGACGGCTTAAAGCCGGTACACCGCCGTATCCTGTATGCGATGAACGAGAGCGGCATCTACCCCAACCGTCCGCACAAGAAGTCCGCTTGGACGGTCGGCGAAGTTATCGGTAAGTACCATCCGCACGGTGACTTCGCGGTCTACGAGGCAATGGTTCGCCTGGCGCAGTGGTTCTCCATGCGCACGCCGCTCATCGACGGCCACGGCAACTTCGGCAACATCGACGGCGACGGCGCCGCTGCCATGCGTTACACCGAGAGCCGCCTGGCAAAGCCCGCCATGGAGCTGCTGCGTGACCTGCAGAAGGATACCGTCGACTGGCAGCCCAACTACGACGAATCACTCGCCGAGCCCGTGGCACTGCCTGCGCGCTTCCCCAACCTGCTGGTCAACGGCAGCCAGGGCATCGCCGTCGGCATGGCCACCAATATCGCCCCGCATAACCTCACCGAGGCGATCGAGGCAACCTGCTACCTGATCGATAATCCCGACGCCACTGTCGACGAGCTCATGCAGATCATGCCCGGTCCGGACTTCCCCACCGGCGCCATCATCATGGGCAGTGCCGGTATTAAGCAGAGCTACGAGACCGGCCGCGGCTCCATTACCGTGCGCGCCAAGGCTCATGTGGAGTCCACCAAGACCGGCCGCAGCCGCCTGGTCTTTACCGAGATTCCCTACATGGTCAACAAGGGCACCCTGCAGGAGAAGATCGCCCAGCTCGTCAACGACAAGCGCATCGAGGGCATCTCGGATATGCGCGATGAGTCCAACCAGAAGGGTATCCGTCTGGTCATCGAACTCAAGAAGGGCGTCATCCCGCAGGTCGTGCTCAACAACCTGTACAAGTACACCTCGCTGCAGACGACCTTTGGCGCCAACAACCTGGCGCTTGTCAACGGCGTTCCCAAATGCCTGAGCCTGCGCGAGATGCTGCAGCACTACATCGACCACCAGGTCGACGTCGTCACCCGCCGCACCCGCTTCGACCTTAAGAAGGCCCAGGCCCGCGCGCATATCCTTGAGGGCTACCTGATGGCCCTTGATCATATCGACGAGGTCATCAGCATCATCCGCTCCTCGCAGACTGATTCCGAGGCCAGCAGCCGCCTGATCGAGCGCTTTGGCTTTACGCCCGAGCAGACCACGGCCATCCTCGAGATGAAGCTGCGCCGCCTGACCGGCCTGGAGCGCGACAAGATTCAGGAAGAGCTGGACGGCTTGCGCCGCGCCATCGCCTACTACGAGGACCTGCTGGCGCACGAGGAGAAGATCCTGGGCGTCATTAAGGAAGAGATGCGCGAGATCTCCAAGAAGTTCGGCGATAAGCGCCGCACCGAGATCAGCCATGTCGAGAAGGACCTGGACGTTGAGGACCTCATTGCCGACGAGGACATGGTCGTGACCATTACCCACACCGGCTATGTCAAGCGCATCCCGGTGGCCGCCTACCGCGCCCAGAAGCGCGGCGGCAAGGGCGTGTCGGGCGTCAACCTCAAAGAGGACGACGTTATCGACGAGATGTTCATCGCGTCCACGCACGAGTACGTGCTGTTCTTCTCGAACAAGGGTAAGGTCTATCGCCTGAAGGTGCACGAGCTGCCGGTGGGTACGCGCCAGGCGCGCGGTACCGCGATCGTCAACCTGCTGCCCTTCGAGGAGGGCGAGAAGATCGCGAGCGTCATCAGTTGCCGCGAGTTCCCTGCCGACGAGTACCTGATGTTTGCCACCAAGAGCGGCATGGTCAAGAAGACCGTAATGAGCGCATATGACCGCAGCCGCCGCGACGGCCTGATCGCTATCAACCTGCGTGACGACGACGCGCTGCTGAACGTGCGCCGCGTGCGCGAGGGCGACAAGATTATCCTGGCCACCACTGCGGGCAAGGCGATCATGTTCTCCGAGGAGCAGGTGCGCGCCACCGGCCGCGATACTAGCGGCGTTCGCGGTATCGGTATGAAGGACGGCGTGAGCGTTCTGGGCATGGAAGTCACTAACGGCAACGGCGATCTATTCGTCATCACCGAGCGCGGCTACGGCAAGCGCACGCCGGTCGCGGACTACCCGGAGCAGAATCGCGGCGGCCAGGGCGTCTACACCATCCAAATGACCGAGCGTAAGGGCAACCTCGCGGCCATGAAGACGGTGGGCCCGCAGCACGAGTTGTTCATCGTGACGGAGGGCGCGACGGTCATTCGCGTCAAGACCGATGAGATTAGCCAGACTGGCCGCGCTACCCAGGGCGTCAAGATGATGACCGTCGACGACAACGACCGCGTATGCGCTGTCGCCCGCATGACGGCCGCCAAAGAGAAGCCCGAGGGCGAAGGTGCCGAGGCCGCAGCAGACACCGAAGAGGCCCCAGTCGACCTAGGCGACGGCAACGACATGCCAGAAGATCTCCTAGACGAGTAAGAGAAACTAGCTGGTAGAAAATATCAGACCCCATATATCGGCGGTCGGCGCACCTGCGCGCCGACCGTTTTTTTGAAAACCTTGGGACCCCATGGTCGCCGGGCTGACGAGATGGTTTTGGTTTGTCGCGAGTTCCGCACGCAAAGAAGGCCACTTAATGTGGCCTTCGTCTTGCGCAGGACTGTCCGAGCAGCAAACCAAAACCATCTCGTCAGCCCGGCGACCACCCCTCCCAAAGATTTTCAAAAAAGTTGTTGACGTGCGCGTAACGACTCGTCTAATATATCCCTTGCGCGATGGACCTGTAGCTCAGTTGGTTAGAGCGTCCGGCTGATAACCGGGAGGTCACAAGTTCGAATCTTGTCAGGTCCACCACTTTCTTTCGCAATAAACACCCCAGCGAGAGCCGAGTCGCCGCTGGGGTGTTTATTACTGTCTCCGTGGGGGTTTAGCTCAGCTGGGAGAGCGCGGGCTTTGCAAGCCTGAGGTCAGGGGTTCGATCCCCCTAACCTCCACCATGATGGACCTGTAGCTCAGTTGGTTAGAGCGTCCGGCTGATAACCGGGAGGTCACAAGTTCGAATCTTGTCAGGTCCACCATCAAAACTGTGAAGAGCCCTGGGGCGTTGCTGAACTGCCTCCCATTTCTTGGACACAAGAAATGGGAGGCTTTTTTATGGCTG
>NZ_QSBB01000015.1:0-48610 GCF_003465595.1 Collinsella sp. AF05-9 | reverse complement strand
TTTCATGCAGCAGGGGCTCTCAATGTTTTTATGTCCTGCTCATATCGTCTCTGTCGGCAGTTTGGGACGGTCCTTAGAGCTGCAGTGCGCCATGAGCGACGAGGCGAAGCGGATCATCCTGTCTTTCGAGTTCTAAGCAGAATTCCCCGTCTCCGAGTAATGATTAGTGCGCATTTGTGCGTATTTGCGTGCGTAGGATTGCGTGGCTATGCGTGTATAAGCGCCGTCTGCGGCTGTATTTTGACCATTTGGCGGTTATATACGCAAAAGCACGCACATACGCGCTAATTTGTGCGAATATAGAGCTGTCAGAAATGCAAGACGTTCTATGACACAGGAGACACATAATGGCAGATTCCAAGCAGGCTCCACTCGACTCCGCGGCAGCAGCAAAGGCAGCGTTCGCTTCGGTTCAGGACAAGCCGTTCCCTAACGACATCTTTACGGCACCCGAGCTTCGCTGGGCTGTAATCGGTTGCGGCGTTATCGCCAACCAAATGGCCCAGTCCCTCGCTCTGGCCGGTCGCAAGCTTGCGGGTGTCGCCAACCGTACGCTGTCCAAGGCCCAGGCTTTTGCCGAGCAGTATGGTGTCGATAAGGTGTATGAGACGGTTGAGGACCTCTACGCCGATCCGGACATCGATGCCGTCTATATCACCACACCGCACAACACGCATATCACCTATCTGCGTGCCGCGCTGGCCGCCGGCAAGCACGTGCTCTGCGAGAAGGCCATTACCCTCAACTCTGCCGAGCTCGACGAGGCCCGCGCCATCGCCGATGATCACAACGTGGTCCTTATGGATGCCACCACGGTGCTCCACATGCCGCTGTATCAGGAGCTGCGCCGTCGCATGGATGCTGGCGACTTTGGCCGCATGAACCTCGCCCAGCTTAACTTTGGCAGCTATAAGGAGTACGGCGACCTGACCAACCGCTTCTACAACCGTAGTCTTGCTGGCGGCGCCATGCTCGATATCGGCGTGTATGCCCTGTCCGTCATGCGCCTGTTTATGGCCAGCCAACCCGCCGAGGTCGTGTCTCTGGGCAATACCTGCGAGACTGGCGTTGACGTCGCGGGTGGCATTGTCTGCCGTAATGCCGAGCAACAGCTGGGCGTCGTGAGCCTTACGCTCCACTCCAAGCAGCCCAAGCGCTCGGTCATCAGCTTCGATAAGTGCTATATCGAGGTCAACGAATATCCGCGTGCCGATCATGCGACGATCGTGTGGACTGCGGACGGTCATCGCGAGGAGGTCGCCGCGGGCACCGAGGCTTACGCCCTATGCTACGAGATGGCTGACCTCGAGAAGGCCGTCGCCGGAGATGATTCCAAGCGTGAGCTTCTGGATTATGCTTCTGATGTTATGGAGCTGATGACCAAGCTCCGTGCCGATTGGGGAGTCGTCTACCCCGAGGAGGAGTAAGCGATGCTCGCGGAAGATAGGCTCAATGCGATCGTGTCGATGGTGCAGCAGGCTGGCTCAGTAACGGTGCCAGAGCTTGCCGATGCCCTGGGTGTGACGGCTTCTACCATTCGACGCGACCTGCAGACACTTGACCGAGCGCACCGCATCGCCAAGGTGCACGGCGGCGCGACAAGCCTTGAGCGCGCGCACGTGACGCGCGACTTAACGATCAGTGAGCGCAGTGATCTCCATAACGACGACAAGGAGCGCATCTGCGCTCGCGCCGCGGCGCTCGTGGAGCCCGAGAGCTTTGTGTACATCGATTCGGGTTCGACGACGCTCAGGCTCATCGAGCATCTTCCGCGCCTTGACGGCGTCACCTATGTGACCGACTCCGTGCTCCATGCTCAGCATCTCGCCCTGCGCGGCATGCGCACCGTGGTGCTGGGTGGCGAGCTCAAGCCCGAGACCGAGGCGCTCGTTGGCCCCGATGCCTTGGCAACTCTAGACCGCTATAACTTCAACTGCGGCTTTTGGGGTTCCAACGGCATTGCTGCCGAGCAGGGCTTTACGACGCCCGATATCGAGGAAGCGCAAGTAAAGCGTATGTCGATGCGCCATACGGCCAAACGTTACGTAATCTCGGACGCCAGCAAATTTGGCATGGTGGCGCCCGTCAAGTTCGCGGACTTCCGCGATGCAACGATCATCACCGCGGGCGAGGTGCCCGCCAAGTACCAGGCGATGGAAAACGTCATCACGGTCTAGCAACGGGGCGAAGTAAGGCCAAAACCATTTAGTTTTCTCAATAGAAAAGCGGCAACATCCATTACGGGCGTTGCCGCTTTCGTTGTCTACCGGTTTTGTCTAAGTCTGTAACAACTAGACCGTTAAAAGTGGGTTAGATGTTACAGATGAGATTGTTTGGGGCGACGCTGGTGGTTTGTCTAAATCTATAACATCTGAGGCTGATTTTGCCGAGTTACTGTTACAGATTGAGATTTTCCCTTGAGGGGGATTCGAATGTCTCGATCTGTAACAGATAGACCGGAAAATGGGCTCTAACTGTTACAGATCGAGACGTTTTGGGACCGCGGCTGAGTCATCGTGGCGGCATGACGTTTGACCAGATAAAACCTGTCAAAATAAACCTGTCCCTTTTTGGCAGGATTTAGGGCTCCCAGGGGCAGGGGGCTTCGATGTGGATGTGCTCGCCGGTTGCGGGATGCGTGAAGGATACGCTGTGGGCGTGGAGCATCAGGCCGCAGGGACGCGGCGTTCCGTACAGGTCGTCGCCAATCAAGGGATGATGCTCGCTTGCCAGGTGCACGCGGATCTGGTGCTTGCGGCCGGTGAGCAGCTCGACATCAATATACGAGCGCGTAGGCAGGCCACGGCGGCTCTTAAGGCGCTTGAGTACCTTGACGCGCGTCTGAGACGGCTTGCCGCTGGCGCCAACGCGCATCTTGCGGCTATCGTGGCGGTCGCGGGCGATAGGCTTGTCGATGAGCTTCTCGTTCCAGTCGATTTTGCCCTCGGCGAGCGCTAGGTAGTGCTTTTCGAACGCGTGGTCGATAATCATCTGGTCAAAGGCGGGCTGCGTCTGCTTGTCGAGTGAGAACAGCACCACGCCGGTGGTGTCGCGGTCCAAGCGGTTGAGCGGCTGCATGTCGGTCGCGGCAAAGCCGTCGCCCATCGCCAGCAGCAGGTCGCTGGCGTAGTCGGTGAGCGTGCGCTCGCCGGTGCCGTCGCCGTGGACGATCATGCCGGCGGGCTTGTCGATGGCCATGAGCCAGGCGTCGCAGTAGAGGACTTGAGGTTCTTCGTTCACGTGTAAGCCTTTCGGTTAGCTGATTCCCACAAACATGCAGCCCGAGGTGGCACCGCGCAGGCGGGCGGCGGGCTTGCGGCCGGCTTGCGCTGCCTCGACGGCGCGGCGGACGCGAGCGGTGGCGCGGCCCACCTCATCCGTCTCGAGCAGTGTGCCGTCCACCATAAGACGACGGACGCCGGCGTCGAGCAGCTGTGGTACCTGCGGCGTGAGGTCGATGGGGTAGGCGTCGTACAAGCGTGAGCGGCCGTGGATGTCGGTACGCACGGGCATGACCTTTCCGTCGATATTCTTGAGCGAGAGCTTACGGGCACGCAGGCGGCAGCTGGCACAATCGTGGATGCAACCGTTGGCAACCTGCAGAATGCAATGCTCGCTTGTCATAACGCGCGGGCGGCCAAAGACGGTGATGCCTAGAGCCGCGGGCGCGGCGGCGCCGAGCGAGACAATCTCGTCGAGCGTGATCTCGGGCGAGAGCCAAAACGCACCGGCTCCGCGCTCGGCAAGCGCCTCCATGCAGGGCGTGTTGTGCACCGGCAGGCAAGAGCGAATCTCGGCCGTGGCGCCAACCTGGGCGGCCAGGGCAAGCTCGGAGATGTTGCCAATAGCGACCGTGGCGCCGGCAACAACCCATGGGTCAACGCGGACGTGGTCAACGGCGCGGCAGACCTCGTCGAGTGCGGGCACAATACCCTGCTCAAATGCATCGGCAGGGGAGAGTCCGACAGCCTCGAGCGCGTCGGTGGTCATGTAGATGCGCGTTGCACCCTCCGCGCGAGCGGCCTCGGCGGCCTCGAGCGAGGTGACGGTAGCGCAGATCTGCGGCTCATCGCGGTAGTGCTCGGGCGCGGGGCGGGAATCATTGGTGACAATCGCCGGTAGCTCGAGCGTGCGGGCGCGCTCCTCGTACGGTGCCAGAATGGCCTCTTCCAGCGCCTTACAAGCGGCGGCGCGCACCTTGTGCACGGCGGAAAAGCCCATGCCGCAACTCTCGTCGAGGGCCACGTCAAAGCTCGCGGCCTCAAAGGGAGAGGAGCCCATGCGCCCGACGTGCTCAACCAGATCGGATGCCTCGACGGCGCGGGTCTTGGCGGCCTCGACGGTGAAGCCCGTGGCGGTGGCGGTGAGCGCGGGGTCGTCACAGCAGGTGAGCGTGACAGTAAACGGCTTGCCCAGGCGCGCCACGACGGATACATCAACAGCTCGGCGGCGCAGCACATCGCGCTTGAGCGCGGCGCTGGCAGCGTCAATAGCGCGCTGGCTTCGAATCACGCGCACGCGGCAGCCCTCGGGCATGCTACGGGGCACGCGACACTCGATAACATCGCCGGCAGCGGCATCATCGGCGGCGATGGTGGTCAGGAACTGGTCGAACTCATCGTCGTGGCGAAGCTCCAGCAGGTCGCCCTTGCCCACGGGCTCAAACAACTCAATGCGGGCGATGGCGGCGCGGCGACGGCGGTCGTCGGGCTTGAGCCCGCGCACATCGCGGTTGGCCAGGTGGCTGCCGAGCACCGTGCCCACGATCTGGCCGCGGTTGTTGGAGCGCTCGTAACTCATCATCTCGTCACCCGAGGTACCGTCCTGATAGGCGTGCGTAAAGTCGCGGTTAAAGCAGCGCTTGAGCTGGCGCTGGCGGGCGGCTTCCTCGTCCTTGGCAACGGTGGCTCCGGATAGCATGTCGTCAATTTCGTGACGATACACATCAACGATGGAGTACACGTAATCGGGCGCCTTCATGCGGCCCTCGAGCTTGAGCGACGCGGCGCCGGCGTCATACAGACGGCGAACAAGCTGCGAGGTGTTGGTGTCACGCGGGCACAGCGCGCGCTCGCGACCGGCAGGGGAGAGCGAGCGACCGTTCTCGTCGATCAGCTCGTAGGGCAAGCGGCAGGGCTGGGCGCACATGCCACGGTTGGCCGATCGTCCCGCCATGGCAAAGCTCGAAAGCAGACACAGGCCCGAATAGCAAAAGCAGATGGCGCCATGGCTAAAGACCTCAAGGTCCACATCGGGCGCGGCATCGTGAATGGCGGCAATCTCGTCGATGGAAAGCTCGCGCGAGAGGGTCACGCGGTCGGCGCCCTGCTCGCGGCACCAAAGGGTTCCGCGGTCGTCGTGGATGTTCGTCTGGGTCGAGATATGCGTCTCGATGCTGGGCATCGTGCGTTTGACCTCAAAGAACAGGCCCCAGTCTTGGATGATAAAGGCGTCGGCGCCCAGCGTGGAGCAGCGATGGATGAGCTGCAGCGCATCGCTCATCTCGGATTCCTTGATGACGATGTTGACCGTGACGTAGACGCGCGAGCCGGCCAGATGCGCGGCGCGGCAGGCCTGCTCAAAGGCCTCGTCGGTAAAGTTGGTGGCCTTGCGGCGGGCGTTGAAGCTGCCCATGCCGCAGTAGATGGCGTCTGCCCCGGCGGCGAGTGCGGCGGCAAAGGGCTCGGGCCCTCCGGCGGGCGCCAAAAGCTCGGGTCTGCGGTTGGTGGTTCGACTGGCGGTTGCGGTCATATCCTGCCTTTCAAAATGCTCAGATAATCAAAAGTATAGTGGTGCCGTCGCGGCAGGCGATGCCCGTGCTCTAAGCGGGATAAAGTCTTCAGCAGCTTGGACTGGCTGCTTCACATGAGAACCGTTCAGCGGTCCGGGGAAACCGTTGGGCGATAAAATATTCTCGCAACGTGATAATAATCTTGCATCGCGCGGACACCTTGAGTACTATCCCAATCAAGCGCGGTGTTCAGACCGAACTGTGCCTCCCGGTGTGAACGCCGCGCTCCCGTTCCCTTTTACTTGTAAGGAGAAAAACATGAGCAAGACCGTCGTGTCTTCCGATAACGCACCCGCAGCCATCGGCCCGTATTCCCCTGGTATCCAGACCGGCAACATGGTGTTCCTGTCCGGCCAGCTGGGCATCGATCCCGCAACTGGCAAGATGCCCGAGGGCGTCGAGGCCCAGGCCAAGCAGTCCCTTGCTAACGTCGAGGCCCTGCTGACCGCTGCCGGCGCCACCTTTGCCGATGTCGTCAAGACCACAGTCTACCTGGCTGACATTGCCGACTTCGCCGCCGTGAACGAGATCTACGCCTCCAAGTTCGAGGCCCCGTTCCCCGCGCGCAGCGCTTTCCAGGTTGCCTCTCTTCCGGCTGGCGGTCTGGTCGAGATCGAGGTCGTCGCCGCTCTCTAAGGCGTTGACCACAACTAAACATGACATGCAAAAAGACCCTGCAGCGCGTGCGAGCTGCAGGGTCTTTTGTCAGGTGACGAATCGCTTGTGGAGCCGCGCTCCATTTTGCTCGTTAGCCCTCCTTGCGGACTTTTTGCAGGTAGCGGTACACGCTGGGCTCCGAGATGCCCAACGCGGTGGCAGCGCAGGCCACGGCGCCCTTGAGCATGAACACCCCGTTGCCGTTGAGGTGGCGAATGACGTCCACGCGGTCGTTCTGACCAAGCGACGCTACATCCAGCCCGCGCGCGCTCAGCAACTCGGCAATGCTGCGGTCGATGAGCTCCTGGGTGGACTCCGAAAGGCTTTCGACCTCGATAGGGGCGGGCTCCGTGCGCGTCGGCGCTGCGTCGAAGCACGCCATGAGCTGCTGCGCCATGGCGTTGATGGAGCGTACGGTCGAGAGGTCGGTGTTGACGCAGAGCATACCGACGATCTCGTCATCCTCGCGGATAAAGAACGTCGCGGACTCCAACGTCTTGCCGCCGGCACCGCGCCCCTCGTAGCCCGTAATAAACGGCAGGTCGCGATACTTGGGGTCGTGCATGATCTTGAGCGCCAGATCGGTGGCGGGACCGCCGATCTTACGGCCGCTCACGATGCCGTTGCGAATATCGACGATGGCGTGGTCGGGATCCGAGAAATCGTGCAGCACGATTTCGCTGTTCTTACCGAGTATCTGCTCCAGGAAATCGACCATCGGCAAAAAGCGACGTACGGTCTCGTTCACGGGCAACTCCTTTGGGTGAAAGCGGAAGTTTCATAACAATTTTTTCTCATGGTAACACGCTGCTCATCATCTCGTATATCCGCAGGTACATGACGTAATGCAGACGAACGGTATGATTTTGGCGGTAAACGGTTGACCAAAAGAAAAGTTAGATGCTATTTTGACCAGACACTTTCCTGACCTGCGGAAATGCATTATCTCAGCTGAAGAATAGTCTGATAACAAAAAATTATTATTGAGAATGAGAATCATCTTTAATACGATATGCAACGAAGGCACAACCTCAACCCCGCACTGCGTCACAATAGAGCGTTAGATGCGAAAACAACTATTTCGAGGATTGGTGGTCAAATGACCCAGGAGACGGTTACGAACGGCACTGAAGCCCTGTTCACTCGTGAAGGCATGCCTCCCGTTAAGGAAATGATCCCGTGTGCCCTTCAGCACGTACTGGCATCGTTTGCCGGCATCATCACCCCGGCTGTCATCATGGCCGGCGTCTACGGCTTTAATAGCCAGCAGAGCACCGACATCATCCAGGTCGCGCTCATTCTTTCGGCGATCGACACGGCCCTTCAGGCCTTTGCCCCCTTCCGTCGCATCGGCGGCGGCCTGCCCATCGTCATGGGCGTTTCGTTCGCGTTCCTCCCGGCCCTGCAGGCCATGGGCGCCTCGGGCTTTAGCTTTGGCGCGCTGTTGGGCGGCGAGATTGTCGGCGGTGCCGTCGCGGTCCTCTTTGGTCTGGCCTACAGCAAGATTAAGTGGCTGTTCCCACCCGTCGTGACCGGTACGGTCATCTTCTCCATCGGCGTTTCGCTGTATCCCACGGCCGTCAAGTATATGGCCGGCGGTATGGGTACGCCACTGTGGGGCACCCCGCAGGCCTGGTGCGTCGCTCTTATCACCTTCGCCGTGGTCTTTGCGCTCGCCAACTTTGGCAAGGGCACGCTCAAGCTGGGATCCGTGTTCTTTGGCATGATCGTTGGCATGATCGTCTCCATCCCCTTTGGCATGATCGACTTCTCAAGCGTCGCCACCGCTCAGGTCTTCGCCCTTCCCAAGCTCATGCCCTATGCGCTCGAGTTTGATCCCGAGGTCTGCATTACCCTCGCCGTCGTGTTCCCCATGGTTGCCATCCAGGTTATCGGCGACGTCTCCGCCGCCTGCCTGGGCTCCATCGACCGTATGCCCACCGAGCGCGAGCTCTCCGGCGCTATCGTGTCCCAGGGCCTCACCTCTATGGTCGGCGGCCTGCTGGGCGGTCTTCCCACCAGCGCCCTTGGCCAGAACGTGGGCATCATCTGCTCCAACAAGGTCGTCAACAAGTGGGTCTTTGTGATCATCGCGGCCGTCTTTGCCATCGCCGGTCTGTTCCCGCAGCTCTCTGCCGTCCTTTCCGCTATCCCGCAGCCCGTCATCGGCGGCGCGACCGTCGGCGTCTTTGGCACCATTACCATGAACGGCGTGCGCATGTTCACCCGCGAGGGCCTCACGCAGCGCACTACCACCATCGTCGGTACCTCCGTCGTCTTTGGCCTGGGTATCTGGATGGCCAGCGGTTGCCTTGCCGGCGAGGGTATGCCCGCCTGGGTGTCCACCGTCATCGGCTCCAATGCCGTAACCCCCACCGCCATCATGGCCATCGTCCTTAACCTGATTCTTCCGCAGACGCCGGTCGTGGCTCAGCACATCGATGCTGCCAAGGACGCTGCCGTGGATCTGGTCTTGCCCGAGAGCAAGAAGTAACCAATTCGGTGCTATTCGTCGGCGGACGCATCGCCTCGTCCGCCGACGTCATGCGGCGTCAAGCCGCACTTCAAAGGGTTTGTCCCTTTGGTGAAGCGTTGACGGGAGAGGGCCCGTTTCCGGTGTAGGCCGGCGCTTCGCACTCCGCCATGTCAGAGGTGTCAAACCCCGCCTCTGATGTTGAAGGGAGCATCCATGCTTCTGGTCGCTAACGGTTCCGTTTTTACCCGCAACGCTCAGACCCCGTTTATTCCAAACGGTGCGGTCGCCATTGACGGAGATACGATCGTCGAAGTGGGCCCCGAGTGCGAGCTCAAGGTCAAGTACCCGGATGCCGAGTACGTCGACGCCCAGGGCAACCTCATCATGCCCGGACTCATCAATTGCCACACCCACATCTACTCGGGTCTGGCTCGCGGCCTTGCCATTAAGGGCTGCAACCCCACCAACTTCCTGGAGAATCTTGAGCAGCAGTGGTGGAAGATCGATGACAACCTGACGCTCGACGGCACCAAGGCCAGCGCCTATGCCACGATTCTGGACTCCATCCGCGATGGCGTCACAACGATCTTCGATCACCACGCGAGCTTCTGCGAGATCCCAGGCAGCCTCTTTACCATTAAGGATGCAGCTCAGGAGCTGGGCATGCGTTCGTGCCTGTGCTACGAGGTCTCCGACCGCCGCGGCCAGGAAAAATGCGACCAGGCCATTGCCGAGAACGCCGAGTTTGCCCAGTGGGCCGCCAAGGAGCGTCGCGATAACGACAATCACATGATCGCCGCCATGTTTGGCGGTCACGCCACCTTTACGCTTTCGGACGAGACCATGGACAAGATGGCCGAGGCCAACAACGGCCTGACCGGCTTCCACATCCATGTGTGCGAGGGCATGAATGACGTGTGGGACTCCCGTCTCAACCGTGGTGGCATCAGCCCCGTCGAGCGCCTGCTGCAGCACAATCTGCTGGGTCCCGACACCATGCTCGGCCACTGCATCCACGTGACGCCCGCCGAGATGGATATCGTCAAGGAGTCCGGCACCTGGCTGGTCAACAACCCCGAATCCAATATGGGCAACGCCGTGGGCTGCGCTCCCGTGCTCGAGTTCTTCCGCCGCGGCATCCCCGTGTGCATGGGCACCGACGCCTACACCCACGATATGCTCGAGAGCCTCAAGGTCTTCCTGATCATTCAGCGCCACAACGCCGCCATGCCCAACGTGGGCTGGTGCGAGGCCATGACCATGCTGTTCGAGAACAACGCCAAGATGGCGAGCAAGTACTTCGATCGCAAGCTCGGTGTGCTCGAGGCCGGTGCTGCCGCCGACGTCATCGTTATGGACTACAAGCCCTTTACGCCGCTGAGCGAGGAGAACATCGACGGCCACATGCTCTTTGGCATGATGGGCAAAAATTGCCGCACCACCATCATCAACGGCCGCGTCCTGTACAAGGATCGCGAGTTCGTTGGCATTGATGAGGACAAGATCAACGCGTGGACCATGGCCGAGTCCAAGAAGCTCTGGAGCACGCTCAACGATCGCGCCTACTAATTACAAGTAGATTTGCGCGCGTCAGATGTTTCGCCGCATCCGACGCGCGTATAGGCGACCTCCGCGGGGTCGCCGGCGCTGTGCTAGCGCTACACCGTATTTGCGCCCGCCGCGCGGTCTCGCCGGGCGTTACAGAGAGGAGCTCACTATGAGCGACATCATGAGGCCGATCCCGTTTTCGCAGCTGATGAACTGGATCATCGAGGAGCACAAGACTCAGGGCGCCGTCTTTGGCGTGCGCAAGATGGCCACGACCAACCAGGAGGGCGCGCTTCCCATTTTTGACGAGCGCATCGAGACTCCGTTTGGCCCGGCCGCCGGCCCCAATACACAGCTTGCCCAGAACATCGTGGCCTCTTATGTGGCCGGTTCTCGCTTCTTTGAGCTCAAGACCGTCCAGGTTATGGACGGCGAGGAGCTTTCCCGTTGCGTCAACAAGCCCTGCATTGTGGCGCAGGACGAGTGCTACAACTGCGAGTGGTCGACCGAGCTCGAGGTTCCGCAGGCCTTTGCCGAGTACGTGAAGGCATGGTTCGCCTGCCACCTGATCGCTCGCGAGTACGGCCTGGGTAGCCCGGACGGCTTTGTCTTCAATATGTCCGTGGGCTATGACCCGGAGGGCATCAAGAGCCCCAAGGTCGACGCCTACATCGAGGGCATGAAGGACGCCAGCGGATCTGACGTCTGGAACGAGTGTCGCACATGGGCGCTCGCCAATCTGGACCAGTTTGAGCATGTCGATGCCGCGTTTGTCGAGTCCATTCCGGCGCGCGTCTCCAACTCTATCACCGAGTCTACCCTGCACGGTTGCCCGCCAGCGGAGATCGAGCGCATCGCGACCTATCTGATCACCGAGAAGGGCCTCAACACCTACATCAAGTGCAACCCCACGCTGCTGGGCTATGAGTTTGCCCGCCAGCGTCTGAATGAGCTGGGCTTTGACTACATCGTCTTCGACGATACGCACTTCCGCGAGGACCTGCAGTGGGCCGACGCCGTGCCCATGTTCGAGCGCCTGATTGCCCTGTGCGCCGAGCGCGGCCTGGAGTTTGGCGTCAAGCTGACCAACACGTTCCCCGTCGACGTGACGAGGAACGAGCTGCCTTCTACCGAGATGTACATGTCCGGCCGTTCGCTGTTCTCGCTGACCATCGAGGCCGCCCGCCGCATTACCGAGCAGTTCGATGGCAAGCTGCGCATCAGCTACTCCGGCGGTGCCACGGTCTACAACATCCGCGCTCTGTACGATGCCGGTATTTGGCCCGTTACCCTGGCGACCGACGTGCTCAAGCCCGGTGGCTACGAGCGCTTTAGCCAGATGGCCGGCGAGTTTACCGACCTGGATGGCAAGCCGTTCGCGGGCGTCTCTCTCGAGGCCGTGACCGCGATCCAGACCGACTCGCTCACCAACCCGCTCTATAAGAAGCCGCTGCGCCCGCTGCCCGACCGCAAGGTCGCCGGCAAGAGCCCGCTTTCCGACTGCTTTACCACGCCGTGCCGCACGAGCTGCCCCATCCAGCAGGATATTCCCGCCTATCTGGCGGCTGTTGACGAGGGCCGTTACGAGGACGCACTCAACATCATCATCGAGCGCAACGCCCTGCCGTTCATTACCGGCACCATCTGCCCGCATCCCTGCGGCCGTGCCTGCGAGCGTGCGTTCTACGAGCCCGAAGGCGCCCAGATCCGCGCCAGCAAGCTCAAGGCCGCCCGCGAGGCCATGACCGCCGTGCTGCCCAAGCTGCGCGCCCAGGCCGTCGCCAACGACGGCGAGCGCAACGTTGCCGTTATCGGCGGCGGCCCGGCCGGTCTGGCGACGGCGTTCTTCCTGACGCGTGCCGGCGTGCCCGTCACCATCTTTGAGGCCCGCGACTCTCTTGGCGGCGTGGTCCGTCACGTAATCCCCGAGTTCCGTATCGCGAGCGACGATATCTCCCACGACGCCGAGCTCTGCCTGGCCTTTGGCGCCAAGGTGCAGCTCAACGCTCGCGTTGATTCCATTGACGAGCTCAAGGCCCAGGGCTTTACCGACGTGGTCGTGGCCACCGGTGCCTGGATGCCCGGCTCTGCGGGCTTGGGCGAGGGTGCCGAGCTCGATGTGCTGGAGTTCCTCGAGGCCGCCAAGAAGGGCGAGAAACTCGAGCTGGGCGAGGATGTCGTGGTCATCGGCGCCGGCAATACCGCTATGGACGCGGCCCGCGTGGCCAAGCGCCTGGCTGGCGTGAAGAACGTGCGCCTGGTGTATCGCCGCACCAAGAAGCAAATGCCCGCCGACGAGGAAGAGCTCGATCTTGCTCTTGCTGACGGCGTTGAGTTCTGCGAGCTGCTGGCGCCCAAGGCGCTCAACGGCGCCGTGCTGACCTGCGATGTTATGGAGCTTGGCGAGCCGGATGCAAGCGGCCGTCGCAGCCCTGTCGCCACGGGCGAGACCGTCGAGCTTCCCGCCACCACGGTGATCTGCGCCGTGGGCGAGGGCATCGATGCCAGCCTGTACGATGCCGCGGGCGTCGAGCACGACCGTCGCGGCCGCCTTGCCGCCACCTCCACCGGCGTCGAGGGCGTCTGGGCTGCCGGTGACTGCCGTCGCGGTCCGGCCACCGTGGTCGAGGCTATCGCCGACGCCGCCGAGGTCGCCCGTGCCATCGCTGGCGTGGACTTTAACAAGTACGCCGACCAGAATGCTCAGGCCGGTCGCGAGGACGCCTGCTACGAGCGCAAGGGGTCGCTGTGCCGCGACAAGCGCAATTGCACCAAGACCCGCTGCCTAGGCTGCGGCTCGGTGTGCGAGGTCTGCTGCGACGTATGCCCCAACCGCGCCAACGTGGCAATTAAGGTGCCGGGCCTGGCCAAGCACCAGGTCGTCCATGTCGACGGCATGTGCAACGAGTGCGGCAACTGCGCCGTGTTCTGCCCCTACCAGGAGGGTCGTCCCTACAAGGACAAGCTAACCCTGTTCTGGAGCGAGCAGGACATGGAGAACTCCGAGAACGAGGGCTTCCTGGCCGTGGACGAGGATCACTTTAAGGTCCGCGTCGCCGGCACGGTCCGCACCGTCTCGGTCGATGCCGTCAACACCGGTCTGCCCGAGGCCGTCCGCCTGACCATCAAGGCCGTGCGCGACAGCTATCCGTACCTTCTTAAGAAATAGGCGAGTCTCTTATGGCCAAATCCATTCAACATAACGTGGCCTACGTTGCCTGCGGAAGCGGTTGCGCCTCCGCAGGCGGCGACGCCCGCTGCAGCGAAGGCTGCATTGGCTGTGGCGCCTGCGTCACGGCCTGCCCCTACGGTGCCATTGCGCTGGTCGACGGCATCGCCCGCGTGGATCGCTCCAAGTGCACGGGCTGTGGCCTGTGCGGCATGGCGTGCCCGCAGCGCGTGATTGCCTTCGTGCCCGGCTACCAGAATATCCTGGTGCGCTGCAACAACACCGATAAGGGCGCCATCGCCCGCAAGATCTGCGACACGAGCTGCATCGGTTGCGGCATGTGCGCCAAAAAGTGCCCCGCCGGCGCTATCCGCATCGAGGACAACTGCGCCCATATCGACGGCGCGGACTGCCTGTCGTGTGGCATGTGCGCTGTCGTCTGCCCGCATGGCGCCATCCACGACCGCACCGGCATCGCCGCCGGCGTGTAGAAGGGAATCACCATGGCACAGGAATTCACTTTTACCGTTAACGGCGTCGAGCGCACGACGACCCAAAACAAACCGCTGCTGCGCTACCTACGCGATGACCTGCATATCCATTCCGCCAAGGACGGCTGCTCCGAAGGCGCTTGCGGCACCTGCACCATCCATGTGGACGGTGCGGCCGTCAAGGCGTGCGTACTGACCACCGCTCTTGCCGCCGGCCGTAACATCGTGACCGTTGAGGGCCTGCCCCAGGACGTGCGCGAAGCCTTTGTGTACGCCTTTGGTGCCGTGGGCGCCGTGCAGTGCGGTTTTTGCATCCCCGGTATGGTCATGGCGGGTGCAGCGCTCATCGCCGAGGACTCCGAGCCCACCGAGGAGCAGATCAAGTACGCCATTCGCGGTAACGTCTGCCGCTGCACCGGCTACAAAAAGATTATCGAGGGCATCTCGCTGGCCGCTGCGGTGCTCCGTGGCGAAAAGCAGATCGACAAGGACCTGGAGCGCGGCGATGACTACGGCGTGGGCAAGCGCGCCTTCCGTATTGACGTGCGCAAGAAGGTGCTCGGTGAGGGCAAGTACCCCGACGATATCGACGAGCTCGATCAGCCGGGCCTGACCTATGCCAGCGCCGTGCGCTCCAAGTATCCGCGCGCCCGCGTGCTCTCCATCGACACCTCCAAGGCCGAGGCCCTGCCCGGTGTGGTGGGCATCCTGCGCGCCGAGGACGTGCCGGTCAACCAGGTCGGCCACCTTATCCAGGACTGGGACGTCATGATCGCGGCGGGCGATATCACCCGCTGCGTGGGCGATGCCATCGTGCTGGTGGTTGCCGAGGACGAAGCGACGCTCGAGAAGGCTAAGAAGCTCGTAAAGATCGATTACGAGCCGCTGGAGCCCGTGCGTAACATTGTCGAGGCCAGGGCTGCTGACGCCCCGCGCCTGCACGACAGCTTCTTTGCCTTTGGCAACACGGTAGAGCTCAAGGACAACGTGTGCCAGAGCCGCCATGTGACGCGCGGCGACGCCGCCAAGGCGTTGGCGGAGAGCGCATTTACCGTGACGCAGCGCTTTACCACGCCCTTTACCGAGCATGCCTTCTTGGAGCCCGAGTGCGCCGTCGCCTTCCCGTACAAGAACGGCGTCAAGGTGCAGTCGACCGACCAGGGTGCCTACGATACGCGCAAAGAGTGCGCCCACATGTTTGGCTGGGATAGCGAACCCGAGCGTGTGGTCGTCGAGACCATGCTCGTGGGTGGCGGCTTTGGCGGTAAGGAGGACGTTTCGGTCCAGCACCTGGCCGCGCTCGCCGCATATAAGTTCCAGCGTCCTGTGAAGTGCAAGCTCACGCGTGCCGAGTCGCTCGCTTTCCATCCCAAGCGTCATGCGATGGACGGCACCTTTACGCTGGGCTGCGACGCCGAGGGCATCTTTACCGGCCTGGACTGCGAGATCAACTTTGACACCGGCGCCTACGCGTCGCTGTGCGGCCCGGTGCTCGAGCGCGCCTGCACGCATGCCGTCGGCCCCTACAAGTACCAGAACACCGACATCCGCGGCTTCGGCTACTACACTAACAACCCGCCCGCCGGCGCGTACCGAGGCTTTGGCGTTTGCCAGTCCGAGTTTGCGCTCGAGAGCCTGATCGACCTGCTGGCAGAGAAGGTTGGCCTGGATCCGTGGGAGATTCGCTACCGAAACGCCATCGAGCCGGGCGAGGTTCTGCCCAACGGTCAGATTGCCGACTGCTCCACGGCGCTTAAGGAGACGCTGCTCGAGGTCAAGGATGCCTACTACGCGCATCCCGGCCACGCCGGCATTGCCTGCGCCATGAAGAACGCCGGCGTGGGCGTGGGTCTACCCGATGCCGGCCGCTGCAAGATTCGCGTCGAGGATGGCCGCGCCGTGGTCTACGCCGCCACGTCCGACATCGGCCAGGGCTGCAACACGGTCTTTTTGCAGGACGTTGCCGAGGCCTGCGGTCTGCCGCTGAGCTGCATCGCCAACGGCGAGTGCTCCACCGAGAACGCTCCCGACTCCGGCACCACGTCTGGCTCGCGCCAGACGGTCGTGACCGGCGAGGCCGTGCGCGGCGCCGCCTTCCTGCTGCGCGATGCTATGGTTGGCATCGAGGCCGGCAAGCCTGCACCCGATGCTCCCGTGAGTGCGCACGGCGACGGCGTCAAGATCGAGTATGACGACGGTCGCGCCTACCAGCTGCGCACACAGGAACTCGTCGCCGGCCAGGGTATGCATCCTCAGGACCCTGCGGCCACCATCAAGGCGCTCGAGGGATGCGAGTTTGGCTACGTGTATCTGGAGCCGACCGACAAGCTGGGCGCCGATGTTCCCAACCCCAAGAGCCACATCTGCTACGGTTTTGCCACACATGTGGTCATTCTGGATGATGACGGTCGCGTGAGCGAGGTCTATGCCGCACACGATTCCGGCAAGGTGGTCAACCCCATCTCCATCCAGGGTCAGATCGAAGGCGGCGTGCTCATGGGTATGGGCTATGCGCTGACCGAGGACTGGCCGCTCAAGGACTGCGTACCCCAGGCAAGGTACGGCACGCTCGGACTGTTCCGTGCGCCCGAGATTCCGGATATCCACGCCATCTACGTGGAGAAGGACGAGCTGCTGCCCGTGGCATACGGCGGCAAGGGCATTGGAGAGATCGCAACGATCCCCACGGCGCCCGCCGTGCAGAACGCCTACCGCGCATTCGACGGCAAGCTGCGTCCGGATCTGCCCATGGTGGATACGCCGTACAGCCGCGCTCGTCACCGCGGGTAGAGTAGAGCGCGGACGGCCATTACTGACGGGCTGTCCATGCTCAGCATCAACTGCATACGCTGCGCCTTTGGCCCCGGCTCCATCGCGAGCCGGGGCCTTTTGTTTGGAGCGGAAACTGCGTCCCGGAATTGGCGCTCAGAATGGGATGCGCTGCAGAGCCTCAAATGGAACATGCGTTCCAGGACCCGCAACGGCGCCGCCGCGCAATTTTGTGTCCGCACGGGCAGCTACACTTGCTGTGATATGACCGTTCGAGAAACGAGCGGCAAGCAACGGAGAGAGGCCCTAACCGTGTCAGCTGAAAAGATGCCGGGTGTCTCGGCTGTCGATACGACGAACTTTGCGCGCCAGATCGTGCTGGACTTTGAGTTTGCGCCGGTGCCAAAGCAGCGTCAGCGCCGTGGACTGTGCAATGAGATTATCGAGGCCGGCGCCGTCAAGCTCGATTACCACGGCAACGTTATGGGCGAGTTCTCGCAGTTTGTACAGACGGAATTTACCGAAGGCGTTGCGTTCCCCGTTCGCGAGCTCACAGGGATATCGGCCGTGGGCACCGCGATGGCCGATCCGCTCTACATGGTGATCAAAAGGCTCAGCGATTGGATCGGGCGCTACTCCGCCCAGGTGGTCTGTTGGAGCGGGGCGGATCGTCGACAGCTTTTGATCGAGTGCCAAGCAAAGCACATCGATCTTTCCGCATTTCCTACGGACTGGGCCGACCTGCAGGCGTTTTACACCTCGATCATGGACATGAGCAGCCACGGGTGCGTCTCTTTGAGTGACGCAGCGACGTGGTTTGGCATCGAGTTCGACGAGTCGACGGGTCACGCCCACAGCGCCCTAGCCGATGCGCGCGTGACCGCCAAGCTGCTCAAGCAGATGATGGACGGGGACTACCGCGTGAGCCCGCGCGCCCAGGAGGTCCGTCAACGGTGGGGGATGGGCGGGCGAGCTCAGACGCGCCTTTCCAGCAAGTGCTCCGAGCTGGGCGACCTGCTGCTAAAGCTGAAGGCGGAGGGGGTAGGCCTTTTGAGAACGCCATTCGGTTTGGCATGGCGGGGCTGTAAGCGCGAGCCCGCCCTGCTGTTTGAATCGAAGCGTCAACCAGTATGACGAGCTGTCTGGCCTGTCTGCCTACGCCCCCGCAATCCCGCGGGCCGCACTCAACAGCTCATACTCCCTCTGGCTCCACTAGTACAGCTCGGCCGTGCGTACGGCGTCGCGGCACAGGTCCAGGAATGCCTCGGCTCCCTCGCAGAAGCACTCTCGGGCAAAGGCGCCGGATCCGTCCGCAACGCATATGCCGTCAGCAAAGAGCTTCCAGCTAGACGGCTCGCGAGAGTCGTCTCCAAGCAGCTTGATCTGCAGCACGTGCGGGCTGCCGGCGGCGCAGAGTTCTTCCTAGAGCACCTGCACCGTAAAGCGCATCTGGTGGGAGAGGCTGCTCTTGATCATGGCCGAGGCGTAGCCATTTGGCTTATCCAGAAGATGCATGTGATTCGGTTTGACGATCAGGTTGTGGAAGTTACGCTCGCTGCGCACGGAGAAATTGTCCATACGGACTCCTTTCATCGATGTTGGCAGGGCCACCGTGCCTCTTGGCCGGTTGGCGTCGGGATCGTGGAGCCAACTCTCTACCCCGACTCTGGATATAATGCGCCCGCTCCTTGCGGGCAAGAGGAAGTCTATCAACGTGTACGGACAGAAATCAAGCGCCGCCTGCGAAATGACGCGTGAACGGCGTTGGTTTCCCAAGTGATTATTCGGCTTTCATCCGGAAAAGTGTCGAAATCAGCCGTGTAAAAGTACGGAAAAGTGTCGAAATAGGCACCTTAAAACTTCGGAAAAGTGTAGCTGGATGACAAAACAGCACTTAGAAGCCGGTGCTGGATGCGGGATCCTGCGGCCGCCTTCAGCTCTCGCTACTCATCGTCTCCGTCGTTGGGGTCGCCCTTGAGGGTGTTGATGTCCAGATACTCGTTATCGTCCTCTTTTTGCTGGGTCTCCGACTCCGCTTGGGTGGGGCCGGAGAACAGCCGGAATCCCTCAAACGCAATGACGCCGAGCAGGGCAATGACAATGGCGATAAAGGCAACCTTGACTGCCTGCGGAAATTCCGAGAAACGCAGCGCCTTTTCCTCGGCGTAATAATCGGCGAAGCGCTCTTCGCCCGTGCTTTTGGTATACGCCGGCGCGGACGCGGCCTCCGGGTCATATTCCGGTGCAGGCGTGGCAGCGTACGGATCGTTGAGATAATCGCTCGATGCGGTGCCATAATCCTCGGTCTCGATGCGATCGGTGCCAGTATAGCCATCGGAATAATCGGAATATGCCGCACCGCCCTCATAGTCCGCGGCGCTCGTGTTGGCGGCAAAAAGCGGGTTAACTGGAACGTCGAGCGCCGGCATGTCGGTAGAGGTCTCATCCAGATCGGCTGCAGCCCAGGAATCGTAGGCAACCTGATGGGCAACGGGCTCATCGAGCCTTGTGATCGGAGGCTTGCGTGCCGCAGGAACAGGCAACTGCTGGGCGCTGTACATAACGGTGCTGTCGGCCGATTTGCCCTGCGTCGCTGCAGCGAGAAATGCCGCCGTCTCGGACGGGTCGCTTGCGGGGTGGGGAGCGGGCGCGGGCGCCGAAATGGGTGCGGGCGTAGATGCGGGCGTCGAAACAGGCGGCTGCGCAGGAGTCGGCGCAGCCGCGGGCTTAGGCGCAAGTGCGGGATTGGGGCTTGACGGGCGAGCCCCACCGCCCATGAGTTCGTCGGCGGTCCACGGGCGATCATCCATCACGTCGTCAAGGCTCAGCGAAAACAGGTCGTCTTCACCCTCATCGAACATGCGGTGCACATGTCCACCAATTGCCGGAATCAATCCGCGACCGGTGCATGATGCCTTGCTCAACGCCATTCTATTCCACCCTTTCGAAATACTAATGACATCGATTATATGGAACTTCCCAAGCGGCTCGGTCTTGGATTCGAGCTTTCCAGAACTCGCGCCCAAAAGGGGAGGGGCAATCTAGGCGAGTGTCTACTTGTCGTCGGCCGCCGCCTTGGCCTCATTGAGGTAGCTATAGAAGCTGTACTTGGAGATGCCAAAGAACTCGCAGGCGCGCTCGCTCGACTTGGAAATGAGGAAGGCGCCGCGACGGTCGAGGTAGCCAATGGCGCGAATGCGCTCATCTTTGGTCATGAGCGCCGCGGGCTTGCCCACAAACTGCTCGCACTCGTGCAGCAGGTCCTCGAGCAGGTCGCCGATGTTCTTGGTAATGGGCTCGGGCTCGGTGTAGCCCGTGCCGCCGGTGCCGGTAAAGGCGTCGAGCGAACGCTCAAAAGCCTTCATAAGCGTAATGTCAAAGTTGATGCCCAAAATGCCGACGGGCTTGCCTTCGTCGTTGCGGATAAAGATGGTCGAGGACTTGAGCAGCTTGCCATCGGTGGTTTTGGTGAGGTATGGCTCGCGGTCGTGCACGTCGGTGGTGCCCTCGTGCATGGACTCAAACACAATATGGCTGGGGCCGTCACCCAGTTTGCGCCCGCTGACGTGGCCATTTTCGATCACTACGATGGAGTGGTCCACGTCCTCGGTCTCCAGATCGTGGACGACGACTTCGCAGTTGGGGCCAAATTGGAGCGCCAGACCGTGTGCAAGGCGCTTGTAAAACTCAATCTGTGCGGGGGTCATGGGTGCCTTCCTAAAAATTAGTTTGGGCACACTTTGCCATAAACCACACTTGTTCGCAAATAACGAAAGCGTTGCTGCGTTATGTGACCGTTCGGCGGCGAAAAGGTACCGATTGCGGCAACAAACAATTTGTTAGGTTATCCAATCAAAAAGTGTGATAGAACATTGCTAACAAACTTTTTGTTTGGCATCCACATAAAAGTTCAGCCGTGTGAATGGGATCGGGCTGAAACGCGTATGCGGGGGCCGGCAAGAGAGGACTTAAGGAGTTCACCGTATGGCCGATAAGATCCAGTGGGCGGGCAACACGATGCCCAAGAGCGATGACAAGCACTTGGGAATCATGAGCCTCGACCACGTGAAGAAGGCCCGCGCCTTCCACCAGTCGTTCCCTCAGTACACCGTTACTCCGCTTGCCCGCCTGGACGGCCAGGCCGCGCGCCTGGGCCTGTCCAACCTGTGCGTTAAGGACGAAAGCTATCGCTTTGGCCTCAACGCCTTTAAGGTCCTGGGCGGCTCGTTTGCCATGGCCAACTATATTGCCGACGAGACCGGCAAGGACGTTGCCGACTGCACCTTCGATTACCTGACCTCCGATCAGCTGGCCGAGGACTTTGGCCAGGCTACCTTCTTTACCGCCACCGACGGCAACCATGGCCGCGGCGTGGCATGGGCTGCCAACAAGCTGGGCCAGAAGGCCGTCGTGCACATGCCCAAGGGTTCCACCAAGCCCCGCTTCGATAACATTGCCGCCGAGGGCGCCACGGTGACCATCGAAGAGGTCAACTACGACGAGTGCGTGCGCATGGCCGCCGCCGAGGCCGACGCCTGCGAGCGCGGCGTCATCGTTCAGGACACCGCCTGGGAGGGCTACGAGAAGATCCCGTCCTGGATCATGGAGGGTTACGGCACCATGGCTTCCGAGGCTGCCGAGCAGCTGCGCGAGATGGCTATCAACCGCCCGACGCACGTCTTTGTCCAGGCTGGCGTAGGCTCGCTCGCCGGCGCCGTGGTGGGCTACTTCACCAACCTGTATCCCGATAACCCGCCCACCTTCGTCGTGGTTGAGTGCGCACCGGCCGCCTGCCTGTACAAGGGCGCTGCCGCCGGCGACGGCGACCCGCGTATCGTGGACGGCGACATGCCCTCCATCATGGCCGGCCTGTGCTGCGGCGAGCCCAACATCCTTGGCTGGGATATCCTGCGCAACCACACCACCGCCTTCGTGTCCTGCCCCGACTGGGTCACCGCTCGCGGCATGCGCACCCTGGGCGCTCCCGAGAAGGGCGACCCGCGCGTCATCTCCGGCGAGTCCGGCGCCGTGACCACCGGCCTGGTCGAGACCCTCATGCTCGATCCCGAGTACGCCGAGCTCAAGGAGCTCATCGGCCTGGACAAGACGAGCTCCGTGCTCTGCTTCTCCACGGAAGGTGACACGGACCCGGATCAGTACCGTCGCATCGTCTGGGAGGGCGAGTATCCGACTTGCTAATACTGGGCGGAGCAAATAGGTATCGCTCTGCCACCTCACAGGTAGATTCCTTCGTTTGAAAGGTTATGAACAATGACTAAAGAACTCGATTTCGACGCTATCAAGGCTGCTGCGGAGTCTCATCGTGCTGATATGACTCGCTTCCTGCGCGCCATGATCTCTCACCCCTCTGAGTCTTGCGAGGAGGGCGAGGTTGTCGCTTGCATCAAGGCCGAGATGGAGAGCCTTGGCTATGACGAGGTCAAGGTCGACGGCCTGGGCAACGTCATGGGCTTTATGGGCGAGGGCGACAAGATCATCGCCATCGACTCTCACATCGACACCGTCGGCATCGGCAACATCGAGAACTGGGATGCCGATCCCTATGAGGGCTACGAGACCGACGAGATCATCTACGGCCGCGGCGGCTCCGACCAGGAGGGCGGCATGGCTTCTGCTACCTACGCTGCCAAGATGATGAAGGACATGGGCCTCATCCCCGAGGGCTACAAGATCATGGTCGTCGGCACCGTCCAGGAAGAGGACTGCGACGGCATGTGCTGGCAGTACATCTACAACAAGGACGGCATTAAGCCCGAGTTCGTCATTTCCACTGAGCCCACCGACGGCGGCATCTATCGCGGTCACCGCGGCCGCATGGAGATCCGCGTCGACGTTCACGGCACCTCCTGCCACGGTTCCGCTCCCGACCGCGGCGACAACGCCATCTACAAGATGGCCGACATCATCGCCGACGTCCGCGCCCTCAACAACAACGGCTGCGACGAGTCGACCGACATCAAGGGCCTCGTCAAGATGCTCGACCCCAAGTACAACCCCGAGCACTTTGAGGACGCCCGCTTCCTGGGCCGCGGCACCTGCACCGTCAGCCAGATCTTCTACACCAGCCCCAGCCGCTGCGCTGTCGCTGACTCTTGCGCCATCTCCATCGACCGTCGCATGACCGCCGGCGAGACCTGGGAGTCCTGCCTGGACGAGATCCGCAACCTGCCGGCCGCCAAGAAGTACGGCGACGACGTGAAGGTCTCCATGTACATGTACGACCGTCCGTCCTGGACCGGCGAGGTCTACGAGACCGAGGCTTACTTCCCCACGTGGATCAACAAGGAGACCGCTCCGCACGTCAAGGCCCTCGTCGACGCCCACAAGGCCATGTTCGGTGACGAGCGCATCGGCTGCGAGCCCAGCATGGACAAGCGCACCGGTCGTCCGCTGTGCGACAAGTGGACCTTCTCCACAAACTGCGTTTCCATCCAGGGCCGCTATGGCATCCCCTGCGTCGGCTTTGGCCCGGGTGCCGAGTCTCAGGCTCACGCTCCCAACGAGGTCACCTACAAGGACGACCTGGTCACCGCTGCCGCCATGTATGTGGCTGCCCTGAACCTCTACGATCCGAGCCAGGCCGATGGCGACGCTACCGTGTTCCGCGCCGGTCTGACCAACAACAAGATCGACTAGTCCCATTCCTTGATCTTGTTGAGCCGGGGGCCGCTCGTGTCCCCGGCACCCCCTGTTGACTTGGGGCCCGCGGTCGTTATCTCCCATGCTTCCTCAACGGTAGCGGGTCCTCGTCATAGCGCTCTGCATGTTCTAGCCACACGCGCATGCCGGAGCACATCTACTCATTGCGATCGTTTCATCTATGGAAAGGATATTTACATGGACGCCAAGTTTACCGAGCTCGTCGAGCAGCTGAACGGCCTCGATTTTAAGGGCATGTACGGCAGCGACTTCCTGCACACCTGGGATAAGACCACCGATGAGCTCAAGGCTCTCTACATCGTTGCCGACGCCCTGCGCGAGCTGCGTGAGAACAACGTTTCGTCCAAGATCTTCGACTCGGGCCTGGCCGTCTCCCTGTTCCGCGACAACTCCACCCGTACGCGCTTCTCCTTCTCTAAGGCCGCCAACCTGCTCGGCCTCGAGCTGCAGGACCTGGACGAGAAGAAGTCCCAGATCGCTCACGGCGAGACCGTCCGCGAGACCGCTACCATGATCTCCTTCATGGCCGACGTCATCGGCATCCGCGACGACATGTACATCGGCAAGGGCGACGCCTACATGGCCGAGGTCTCCGAGTCTGTCCAGCAGGCCTACGAGGACGGCGTTCTGGATCACCGTCCCACGCTCATCTCCCTGCAGTCCGATTCCGACCACCCCACGCAGTCCTCTGCCGACATGCTCTACCTCATCAACGAGTTTGGCGGCCTCGAGAACCTCAAGGGCAAGAAGGTTGCCGTCACCTGGGCCTATTCGCCTTCTTACGGCAAGCCGCTGTCCTGCCCGCAGTCGCTGATCAGCCTGCTGCCCCGTTTTGGCATGGACGTCACCCTGGCCCACCCCGAGGGCTACGATCTCATGCCCGAGGTCGTCGAGCGCGCCAAGGGCTATGCCGCCGAGTCCGGCACCACCTTTAAGCAGGTCAACACCATGGCTGAGGCCTTCGAGGGCGCCGACATCGTGATCCCCAAGAGCTGGGCTCCGTTTGCCGCCATGGAGAAGCGCACCAACCTGTACGCCGAGGGCGACGACGCCGGCATCGCTGCGCTCGAGAAGGAGCTGCTCGCTCAGAACGCCACCCATCAGGATTGGTGCTCCACGACCGAGCTCATGGAGAAGACCGCCAACGGCCAGGACACCATCTTTATGCATCCGCTGCCCGCCGACATCTCTGGTGTCTCTTGCGAGCACGGCGAGGTCAACGCCGACGTCTTTGACATGCACCGCGTGGGCATGTACAAGGAGGCCAGCTACAAGCCGTACGCCATCGCAGCCATGATGTTCCTGCAGAAGGTTGCCGATCCCGCCGCTACCCTCAAGGCCCTCGACGAGCGCAACACCGCCCGTTGGTTCCAGGCCTAAAGCCGCGCTGAGGTAAGCCATGTAAAGGGGGCGCTCTGCCAACCGGCGGGGTGCCCCTTTTTGCATCGTGGGCGTGCGGGATAAGCGCTTTCGATGTAGATGCCCCGCGACGCGAGTTATGGGTACGATGGTTTCAGGGGAGGTATCGCCATGAAACTCGGTTGCGTCATTATGGCTTCGGGCGAGGGCAAGCGGTTTGGCTCTAACAAGATGCTTGCCGATATCTATGGCAAGCCGCTGATTGCCCGGACTATCGATTCGGTTCCCCGGGGCTTTGACGTCGTGGTTTCGACGCGTTGGCCCGAGGTCGCCCAGATTTGCGAGGACAAGCATTGCCCGTGCGTGCTGCACGATGGCAAGCTCAGGAGCGAAAGCGTCCGTGCGGGCCTTTCGTGGGGGGCGAGCCGCGGCTGGAAGGGTTGCCTCTTTTTGCCGGGCGACCAGCCGCTCGTGAGTTCGGATTCTTTTGAGGCCATGGTTCGCGCGTTTGATGAGCGTGGCCGCAAGTATCCGGTGCGTCTTGCGTGCAACGGTGAGCCTTCGAGCCCGGTGCTCTTTCCGGCGGAACTGTTCGATGCACTTATGTGTCTTGAGGGTAAGGACGGCGGCGGTTCGATCCTCAAGGACCGTACCGACGTGGTGCTGGTCGAGGCGCGTGCCTACGAGCTGTGGGACGTCGATACCGTCAAGGGACAGCGACGCATAACGGAGCATATCGCCGCCTGCTCGTATTTTGATCGCGTGGCCAACTGCATCAATCAATAAGGAGCAATTATGATCATCATCAAAAACGGCGCACTCGTGACGCCCCAGGGGCTTCGCCGCGCCGATCTTGCCATGGATGGCGATAAGATCGTGCGGATTGCCGCGGCGATTGAGCCGGCCGAGGGCGATACCGTCGAGGATGCTGCGGGCTGCTGGGTGTTCCCGGGCTTTATCGACGGCCACACACACATGCAGTGCTGGACCGGCATGGATTGGACGGCCGATAGCTTTGAGACCGGTACGCGTGCGGCTGCCTGCGGCGGTACGACGACCATCGTGGACTACGCGACGGCCGATCGCGGCGTGACCATGCCCGATGCCTTGGCCGAGTGGCATCGCCGCGCCGACGGAACCTGCACGGCCAACTACGCCTTTCATATGGCACTCGCCGAGTGGAACGAGCGCAACCGCGCCGACCTCTCGGCCATGCGCGAGGCGGGCGTATCGTCGTTCAAGACCTACTTTGCCTACGATCATCTGCGCCTGGACGATGCCGAGACGCTCGAGGTGCTGGAGGAACTCAAGCGTATTGGCGGCATACTGTGCGTGCATTGCGAGAACGGTACGCTGGTGAATGAGCTGCAGAAGCGCGTGTTTGAGCAGGGTATCCACGGGCCCGAGGGCCATGCGCTCAGCCGTCCGGATGTGTGCGAGGCCGAGGCCGTGAGCCGTCTGCTGTATCTGGCACACCTGGCCGGCGACGCACCGGTCAACGTGGTACACCTTTCGACCAAGTTGGGGCTCGAGGCCATTCGCGCTGCCAAAGCGCGCGGGCAGAAGAACATCTATGTCGAGACCTGTCCTCAATATCTGATGCTCGACGATACGCGCTACTTGGAGCAGGGCGAGGACGGCTTTGCGGGCGCCAAGTATGTGATGAGCCCGCCGCTGCGCCATGCCGGCGACCGTGCGGCACTGCGCGAGGCGCTTGTGGCCGGCGAGATCGATACGATTGCGACCGACCACTGCAGCTTTAACCTGCACGGGCAAAAGGACCGCGGGCGCGATGACTTCCGCGCGATTCCCAACGGCGGGCCCGGTGTGGAGCATCGCCCCGTCGCGATCGCTACGAGTTTTGAGGGACAGCTGGGCCCCGAGGATCTGTGCCGCTTGATGAGCGAGAACCCGGCGCGCGTCTTTGGCATGTATCCGCGCAAGGGCTGTCTTGCCGAGGGCTCCGATGCCGACGTGTGCGTGTGGGATCCCAAGGCGCGCTGGACGATTAGCGCCGCGACGCAGCATCAGGCTGTGGACTATACGCCGCTCGAGGGCTTTGAGGCGCACGGCCGCGCCAAGGCCGTGTTTGTGAACGGCGTGCTGGCTGCGCGCGACGGCGAGCCCACCGGAGCCCAACCCGGCCGCTACGTGCCCCGCTAACGGGAAGACCGCCGGGGTAGCTAATTTGGGAGATGATTTTTTGGGACGGGGTAGCAAAAAGAGCCCCGTCCCAAATTTGCTACCCCTGGAGGCTGGTGGCGATGAGGGGGCGGCCGAGGGCTGCCTCGAAGCAATCTGCCATCGTTGGATCGGCAAGCGTGTCGACTTGGTTGAGCATGATGCGGGCATTGTCGAGGTTCAGCATCTGCAGCTCGGCATTGAGCACCATGGCGACGCGCTCTGGGGTGGCAGCGTCGGTGGGCTCGCAGCCGCAGCGCTCGCAGAAGAGCTCGGGGCGGTGGACAACCTTGGCGACGGGCTTGCCCAGCCCTGAGGCGCCGACGACCCAGACAACGTTTGCCGTGGCGGCGGGAATTACCGGCTCCCAGGCGGCATGCGCCTTGAGCGGGAGTCGCTTGCTGCCATCTGCCTCGGCCAACACATAGTCAAAGCGCTGCGCCAGCTGGTCGAGCGGCTCAGCGGGGGCGGAGAGCTTGCCTGTCTCCGGGTCCAAGACGCCTGCCTGGCAGATGCTTCCGCGCACAAGGCCCGCGCAGGCCTCGCAGGTGCAGCCGGGGGCATGCGCGGCACCCGGCTTCCAAGGCGCGGCATCCAGGCGACGGTTTGACCCGTCCCACGGCACGCCGGCGACGGGAAACATGTGCGTGGTGGTGCAGAGGAGCACGCGGCCGCCAGCGCGCATGAGCTCGAGACCCAGCGTCTTTAGCAAGGTCGACTTACCGCCACTGCCGATAATCGCGGTAATGCCCGACTCGATCCTGAGCGCGGAGGCAAGATTGCCGCTAACCGTTTCCATCTGTTCACCGCCGTATAATACTGTGATAATAAATAATCATCAGAGTAGCGGCCGAACCGCTTTTGCTCTGCTCAAACCGTAGCACAGGGAGGTGCCCCGGGAATGCTCGTTTATGTTCGCGGCGCCGGCGATATCGCCACGGGCGTCGCCGCTCGCTTGGTGCGCGCCGGCGTTTCGGTCGTTATGGCCGATATCGCGGTTCCCACGTGCATCCGCCGCACAATCTGTTTTTGCGAGGCCATTCGCCTGGGCGAGGTCGAGGTCGAAGGCATTCGCGCTCGCTTGGCACAGACGCCGGCTGAGGCGCTTGCGATTGCCGAGGCTGGAGACGTCGCCGTTGTGGTGGACCCTCAGGCCAAGATGCTCGGCGAGCTGAAACCCGCGGCTGTGGTCGACGCGATTTTGGCTAAGCGCAACTTGGGCACCACGCGCGACATGGCGCCCGCCGTCATCGCTGTGGGGCCGGGCTTTACCGCGCCGGTTGACTGCGACGCCGTGGTCGAGACCATGCGCGGGCATTTTCTCGGCCGTGTCATTACCCAAGGTTCGCCCCAGCCCAACACGGGCGTGCCGGGCATTATCGCCGGCTATGGCAAGGAACGTGTTATCCACAGCCCCGCCGCCGGCGTGTTTCGGTCCGACCGCGCAATCGGCGACATCGTGAGCGCCGGAGACGTGATTGGCTACGCGGGCGATACGCCCATGTGCACGCAGATCGATGGCTGTCTGCGCGGGCTTTTGGCGAACGGCGTGCAGGTGACTGAGGGCTTTAAATGCGCCGATGTCGATCCGCGCGGCGACGCCAGCTACATCAACTATATTTCGGACAAGGCGACGTCGGTCGGCGGCGGCGTGCTCGAGGCACTCGCTATGCTCACCGATGTCTTTAGAGGATAGAAGGCGGCAATGGAAAAGCTCGATGTTGTGAATGCGGCGCTTGCCGCCCTGCGTGCTGGCGAGACGTGCGAGCTGGTGGTCGTGGCCGGTACGGCGGGGTCGTCCCCGCGCGGTGTGGGCGCCTGGATGGCCGTCTTTGCCGATGGCAGCCAGGCGGGCACTATCGGCGGCGGCAAGATTGAGCTCTTTGCGCTGGATGAGGCGCGCGAGCTCCTGAGCGCGGGACAGTCGCGTCTGGTCCGCTACACCATGGGCGGCGAGAACTCCGATACCGGCATGATCTGCGGCGGAGCCATCTGCCTGTGCTATCTGCGCCTGGATGTATCGCAGGCGCCGTTGTTCCAGTCGGTTGCCGACATCTTGGCCTATCGGCGCATCGGCGACTTCGTCATCGACTTTGAGCCGTTTATCGCGAGCGTGCTCGAGGGCGATGTGGCCGAGTACCATGGCGAGGAATCGCGCCGCACCATTGCGGGCTGCCCCGGGCTTTCGCTGGTGGAGGAGGGGAGTAAGGTCACCTACACCAACGCCGCCTCCGAGATTCCCACGGCGCACATCGAGACGCTCTGCCCCGAGGGCCTGACCTATATCTTTGGCTGCGGCCACGTGGGTGCTGCGACGGCGCGGGTGCTCACGGCGGCGGGCTTTGCCGTCGTGGCTTGCGACGACCGCCCCGGCACGCTGACCCCCGAATGGGTGCCAGGTGTCTACGACCGTCGTCTGGTCGACTACAAGAACCTGAGCAAGCAGTGCCCCATCGGCCCGCGCGACCTGGTGGTCGTCGCCACGGCGGGTCACAAGTCCGATATCGACGTGGTGATTCAGGCCGTGCGCGCCAAACCCGCCTATCTGGGCTGCTTGGGTTCGCGCCGCAAGACGGCCTTTGTGCGCGCCCGCCTGGAGCAGGAGGGCTTTACGCAGGAGCAGATCGACGAGCTGCACCTGCCGATCGGCGTTTCCATCGAGGCCGAGGACCCCGAGGAGATCGCTATCTCCATCGCCGCCGAGATGATCCACCTGCGCCGCACCAAGCTCGTCCCCCGCAAGCGCTAATCGCATCCCCATATATGAGTTGCGGTGGAATACGGACTGTTTAAGCCAGTTAAGCCGTCAAACAGTCCCTATTTCACCGCAACTGCCAAGGGATCCGTTTTCCTCCGTCGCATGCGGACGCATTTGTGCGGGGGAGTTGTGGAGTTGTGCAGGCAGACGAGGTTTTTCTGGAAATACGCTCCCGATGCGCGTATAGTACCGATTGTTTTGTCGGCTCCTGCTGCGTCGAGTCCAAACCGCAAAATGCCATGAGCGGCGCGGATGCAGCCAGGAGGCACGAGGACAACCCATCGTGGCCACGCCCCGTGCTTAAAACCCCAAGAAGGAGTGAACAATGGCAGAAGAGAAGTATGTGCCGCGTCTGAAGACCAAGTACAACAACGAGGTCAAGCAGCAGCTTCAGGACAAGTTCCAGTACGAGAACGTCATGATGATCCCCAAGTTTGAGAAGATCGTCGTGAACATGGGTGTCGGCGAGGCCGCTACCGATTCCAAGGCCATCGACGGTGCCGTGCGCGACCTGCGCGCCATCACCGGCCAGCAGCCGATGATCACCCGTGCCCGCAAGTCCATCGCTACCTTCCGCCTGCGCGCTGGTATGCCGATCGGCTGCAAGGTTACCCTGCGTGGCGACCGTATGTGGGAGTTCTTCGATCGTCTGACCTCCGTCGCGATCCCCCGTATCCGCGACTTCCGCGGCATCTCCGCCAAGAGCTTCGACGGCCGTGGTAACTTCTCCATGGGCGTCACCGAGCAGCTCATCTTCCCCGAGATCGACTTCGACTCCGTCGATCACCAGCGTGGTATGGACATCACTTTCGTGACCACCGCCAACACCGATGAGGAGGCCAAGGCCCTTCTGGACGCCTTCGGTTTCCCGTTCAAGAAATAGGTTCACCTGCCCTATAAGCGCCGTTCCCACAAGGGGGCGGCGCTTGGGGCGAACAATACTCTATGTGAGGAGGATATAAGTGGCTAAGACATCGATGATCGTCAAGTGCAATCGCAAGCAGAAGTTCTCTACTCGTGAGTACACGCGCTGCCAGCGCTGCGGCCGTCCGCACTCTGTGTACCGCAAGTTCGGCCTGTGCCGTGTCTGCTTCCGCGAGCTTGCACTCAAGGGCGAGCTTCCCGGCGTTAAGAAGGCCAGCTGGTAAGTCACTACCAGCGTTTCAAGCATCAGTTTGGAACAGGGAAAACGCGCTAAAAAGGCTTTGCCGTTAAGGGCGGCGAAGAACCAAGAGCACGTGTTCATCAAGAACGAAGGAGAATCTGTATGAACCTTACAGACCCGATCGCAGATATGCTTACGCGCATCCGTAACGCTAACTCTGTGAACAAGGCCACGGTCTCCATGCCGAGCAGCAAGAAGCTCGTCGAGATCGCTCGTGTTCTGCACGAGGAGGGCTACATCGAGGGCTACGATGTCGAGGACACCGTTCCCCAGAAGACTCTGCACATCACGCTTAAGTATGGTCCCAAGAAGGCTAAGGTCATCAACGGCATCCGCCGCATTTCCAAGCCGGGCCTGCGTAAGTACACCGGCGTTGCCGACATGCCCCGCGTCCGCGGTGGCCTTGGTACCGCCATTATTTCCACCAGCCATGGCGTCATGACCGACCGCGATGCTCGCAAGCACAACGTCGGCGGCGAGATCATTGCTTACGTCTGGTAATTCGCTCGGTAGGTAGAAGGAAAGGAGATCACCGTGTCTCGTATCGGTAATAAGCCTGTCCAGATTCCCGCCGGAGTCGAAGTGGCAGTCAACGGCAACAACGTTGTCGTCAAGGGCCCCAAGGGCCAGCTCGAGCTCGATGTCTTTGAGAAGCTCGCTATCAACGTCGAGGACAACGTCCTCACCGTTTCCCGTCCCGACGACGAGCGTGAGACCCGTGCCCGCCACGGCCTCACCCGCGCCCTCATCCACAACATGGTTGTCGGCGTTTCCGAGGGCTTCGAGAAGAAGCTCGAGCTCGCCGGCGTCGGTTACCGCGTGCAGCAGAAGGGCAAGAACCTCGAGTTCTCCCTGGGCTTCTCGCACCCCGTGATCGTCGAGGCTCCCGAGGGCATCACCTTCGAGGTTCCCGACAACACCCACGTGAACGTCAAGGGTATCAACAAGCAGCAGGTCGGTCAGATCGCCGCTGAGATCCGCGGTCATCGTCCTCCCGAGCCTTACAAGGGCAAGGGTATCCACTACGTTGGCGAGCACATCCGCCGCAAGCTGGGTAAGGCCGCCAAGTAGTCGTAACCGACTCACTCGCATAAGACCAGCACCCCGTCAGGTGCTGGCAAGATCAACCTTTTTAGGAGTTTACGTATGAACAAGCATAAGGCGAAGCTGGAAGGCCTCAAGCGTCGTCAGCGTCGTGTTCGCGGCAAGGTCTCGGGTACCGCCGAGCGTCCGCGTCTTCGCGTGACCCGTACTAACGCCAACATCTATGCCCAGATCATCGACGACAGCAAGGGCTCCAGCCTGACGCTCGTCTCTGCCTCGACCCTCGAGGCCGAGTTCAAGGGCACCCACACCTCGAACAAGGAGGCTGCGGAGAAGGTCGGTCAGCTCGTTGGCAAGCGCGCCATCGAGGCCGGCATCACCAAGGTCGCCTTCGATCGTGGTGGCCGTATCTACCATGGCCGCGTCAAGGCCCTCGCCGACGGTGCTCGTGCCGCCGGTCTCGAGTTCTAGGAGGTATGTAGCACATGGCTCGTAATCAGAAGCAGCAGCGCGAGGCCTCCGAGTTCGAGGAGCGCGTCGTTTACATCAACCGCGTGTCGAAGACCGTCAAGGGTGGTCGTCGCATGAGCCTCGTCGCTCTCGTCGTCGTTGGCGACGGCAAGGGTAACGTCGGCGTTGGCATGGGCAAGTCCGCTGAGGTGCCCCTGGCCATCTCCAAGGCGTCTCTCGATGCCAAGAAGAACATGTTCCACGTGCCGGTGACCGAGCAGGGCACCATCCCGCACGAGGTTCTCGGCCACTTTGGTGCCGGCCGCATCATCATCAAGCCCGCTGTCGAGGGTACCGGCGTTATCGCCGGCGGCGCTGTGCGTCCCCTCTTTGAGCTTGCTGGCATCAAGAACGTCCTGTCCAAGTCCCTCGGTACCGACAACGGCCTCAACATCATCAAGGCTGCCGTCGAGGGCCTCAAGGAGCTCTCCAGCCCTGAGGACGTCGCGGCTCGCCGTGGCCTGACGGTCTCCGAGATGTTCGTCGGTAAGGAGAACTAAGCATGGCTGACACCATCAAGATCAAGCAGGTCCGCAGCACCAACGGTTGCAAGCAGGACCAGGTCCGTACTGTCCGTGCCCTCGGTCTCCACAGGATCCGCGAGGTTCGCGAGATTGCTGACAACGAGTCCGTCCGCGGCATGATCTTCAAGGTCAAGCACCTTGTCGAGATTGTAGAGGAGTAGCAAATGCAGCTTCACGATCTTACTCCCGCGCCCGGTTCCACCAAGAACCGCAAGCGCGTCGGCCGTGGCAATTCTTCGGGTCACGGCACCACTTCTGGCCGCGGTCAGAAGGGCCAGGGTTCCCGCTCTGGCGGCACCAAGGGTGCCGGCTTCGAGGGTGGCCAGACTCCGCTGGCTATGCGCCTGCCCAAGCTTCCGGGCTTCCGCAACCCCCGTCGTATCGAGTACACCGCTGTTAACGTTGAGCGTCTCGAGCGTAAGTTCGAGGATGGCGCTGTGATCGACGGTGCCGCTCTTAAGGCCGCTCGCATCACCAAGAGCGAGTTCGAGCCCGTCAAGGTGCTCGGCAATGGTGAGCTCACCAAGAAGTTCACGGTCAAGGTCGACAAGGTCAGCGCTTCTGCGCAGGCCAAGATCGAGGCCGCCGGCGGAAAGGTCGAGCTGCCGTGCTAAATGGTCTTAAGAATGCTTTCCGCATCAAAGAATTGCGCGAAAAGATTCTTTTTACCATAGCTATGCTCGTCGTGTACCGCTTTGGTGCGCACGTTCCTGTGCCCGGCATTCCCTTCCAGGGGATGCTGGGCCTTTTCTCGACCGATAACAATTCGGTCGCCGCAGGTGCTATGGCCCTCCTGAATCTTTTCTCTGGCGGCGCGTTGAGCTATGTGTCGGTGTTTTCGCTGGGCATCATGCCTTACATCACCAGCTCGATCATCCTCCAGATGCTCCAGGCCGTCGTGCCTTCCCTGCATGAGCTTGCCCGCGAGGGCGAGGTTGGTCAGACCAAGATTACGCAGTATTCGCGTTACCTCACCCTGGCTCTGGCAATCCTCAACTCCGTGGGTTACCTCTTCCTCTTTAAGAGCTTCGGCATCAGCTTTAATGGCGCCGGCGCTCCCGAGATCATCTTTGACTTCATGATCGTCGGTACGCTCACCGCGGGCGCCATGCTGATCATGTGGATTGGTGAGCTCATCACCCAGCGCGGTATCGGCAATGGCATGTCGCTGATCATCTTTGCGAACATCATGGCCGGTCTGCCGCAGGCTATCTTCTCCAGCACCGAGGGCAATGCCGGTGGCATCATCACCATGGTGATCATCTGCGCCATCATCCTGCTGGTTATCCCGCTGATCGTTTTCCTTGAGCGCGGCCAGCGCCGCATTCCGGTCTCCTACGCCAAGCGCGTCGTGGGCCGTCGCATGATGGGTGGACAGACCACCTACCTGCCCATCAAGGTCAACACCGCGGGCGTCGTGCCGATCATCTTCGCTTCGGCGCTGCTGTACTTCCCGGCTCAGATTGCCGTGTTCTTCCCCGGCATCGGCTGGATTCAGGCAGTTGCCTCTGCGCTTTCGACCGGTTGGCTCAACTGGGTGCTTAACGTTGTCCTCATCGTGTTCTTCGCGTACTTCTACACCTCCATGGTGTTCAACCCCGATGACACGGCCGATAACCTTAAGAAGCAGGGCGGCTTTATTCCGGGCGTGCGTCCGGGTAGGGCTACCGCGGCCTACATCAAGAACGCGCTCAACAAGATTACGCTTCCCAGCGCTGTCTTTTTGGCGCTCATCGCCATCGTGCCTTCGATCATCTTCTCCTTCACGGGTAACCATCTGATCCAGGCATTTGGCGGCACGTCCATCCTCATCATGGTCGGCGTCGTGCTCGACACGGTCGATAAGCTCGAAGGCCAGATCAAGATGTATGATTACGATGGATTCTTTAAATAGGCTAGAGGAGGATTGCTCATGAACCTCGTATTGCTCGGAGCTCCGGGTGCCGGTAAGGGCACCGTCGCACAGGAGCTCGTCGCCGAGTTTGGCGTCGCTCACATTTCCACGGGCGACCTGCTGCGTGCTGCCGTCAAGGGTGGCACCGAGCTTGGTATTCAGGCTAAGAAGTACATGGACGCTGGCGAGCTCGTTCCCAACCAGCTCGTGATCGACCTTGTCAAGGAGCGCCTTGCCGCCGATGACGCCCAGCAGGGCTTCATCCTCGATGGCTTCCCGCGCAACACCGCCCAGGCTGTGACGCTCGATTCCGAGCTCTCCGCCATGGGTCGCGAGATCGACTGCGCCCTTCTGGTCGACGTGGCCCCCGAGGTCATCATCGATCGTCTGTCTTCGCGTCGCACCTGCCGCGCCTGCGGTTACACCGGCACCGCTGCCGATGCTACCTGCCCCAAGTGTGCCGGCGAGATGTATCAGCGCGACGACGACAAGCCCGAGACCATCAAGAACCGTCTCGACGTCTACGAGAAGTCCACGAGCCCGCTCGTCGACTACTATCGTGGCCAGGGTCTGCTCAAGTCGGTCAACGGTGACCAGGCTCGCGAGACCGTGTACGGGGATGTCAAAGAGGCTCTCGGTCTATGATCAAGATTAAGTCTGCAACGCAAATCGAGCAGATGAAGAAGGCAGGAGCGCTATCTAAGATGGCGCTCCGCCACGTTGGAGCCATGGTGCGCCCTGGCGTTTCGACTTTTGAGCTCGATCAGCTCGCGGAGCAGATTATCCGCATGCATGGCGGCACCCCGGCCTTTAAGGGTTACGGCGGGTTCCCGGGAACCATTTGCGCATCGATCAACGATGCCGTGGTCCACGGTATTCCCAACCCCGACATGATCCTGCGCGATGGCGATATCATTTCCATCGATACGGGAGCCGTTGTCGACGGTTGGGTCGGCGATAACGCTTGGACGTTTTTCGTTGGCACCCCAACGCCCGAGGCCAAGGCCCTGTGCGAGGTTACGCGCGATTGCCTTAAGGCTGCCATCGAGCAGGCTGTCCCCGGTAACCATATCGGGGATGTTGGTTATGCCGTTCAGTCTCTCGCCGAGTCTCACGGCTATGGCGTTCTTCGTGACTATGTTGGCCATGGCATTGGCCGCGTGATGCACGAGGACCCCAACGTTCCTAACTATGGAAAGAAGGGGAGGGGCGTTCGCCTCCAGGCCGGCATGGTCATTGCCATCGAGCCGATGGTTACGATGGGTTCCAACCATGTGAGCACGGGCTCCGACGGTTGGATTGTTACGACCAACGACCACCTGCCCGCCGCGCACTACGAGAACACCGTCGCCATTACCAATGACGGTCCGGTGATTCTCACCACGGATGCCCAAGGTGCTTGGTGTTCGCTCCAAGGCGGAGAAATGTAACAAGTTCCACTTAGTTGTGGAGCCATTACGAAGTTATTACGATGCGTGCATACGTGTTGTAGAATACTCAATCGCTGTCGTTTTCTAGAGAAAGATGATTGCTTGTGAAGAAGGAAGACGCAATTGAGCTCGAGGGTACGGTAAAGGAACCGCTGCCCAACGCCATGTTTAAGGTCGAGCTCGAGAACGGTCATTCGGTTCTATGCAACATTTCTGGCAAGATCCGAATGAATTACATCCGTATTCTCCCCGGTGACAGGGTTGTCGTGGAGCTTTCCCCGTACGACCTGACCCGCGGCCGCATCACCTATCGCTACAAATAGCGGCACGCATACACGCACTCCATTTCCGACTGCAGGCTTAGCTCAACCTACGGTCGGATTGTGTGTGAAGACCAGCCATAGTTTTAAACGCCTGCGGCTGGGCGAGTAGATAGTAGGGAAGTAGTTTGAGCGCTACCGAAAGGAAGAACGATGAAGGTACGTCCTTCGGTCAAGAAGATGTGCGATAAGTGCAAAATCATTAGGCGCCATGGCAAGGTCCTCGTCATTTGCGAGAACCCCCGTCATAAGCAGCGTCAGGGTTAAGAGAGGAGACTACGTTGGCCCGTATTAATGGTGTCGACCTCCCGCGTGAGAAGCGCGTTGAGATCGGTCTGACCTACATTTACGGCATCGGCCGCACCACTGCGACGAAGATCTGCGTCGAGTGCAACGTTAACGTGGATACGCGCGTTAAGGACCTCACCGAGGATGAGGTTAACGCCATCCGCGATTATATCGATAAGAACCAGATCATGGTTGAGGGCGACCTCCGCCGTGAGCGCAACCAGAACGTCAAGCGCCTTATGGACATCGGCTGCAACCGCGGCCTTCGTCACCGCAAGGGCCTCCCGGTCCGCGGCCAGCGCACCCACACTAACGCTCGTACCCGCAAGGGCCCGAAGCGTCAGATCGGTGCTAAGAAGAAGAAATAAGGAGCGCTAGATAGATGGCTACTGCTAAGAAGAACGTTCGCGCTGCCCGTCTGAAGCGCGCGGACCGTAAGAACATTTCCGTGGGCCAGGCTCACATTCGTTCTACGTTTAACAACACGATCGTTTCGATCACCGATCCCCAGGGCAACGTCATTTCCTGGAAGTCGGCTGGCCAGGTGGGCTTCAAGGGCTCCCGTAAGTCCACGCCGTTCGCTGCCCAGATGGCTGCCGAGGCTGCTGCCAAGCAGGCCATGGAGCACGGTATGAAGAAGGTTTCCGTCTTCGTCAAGGGCCCCGGCTCCGGTCGTGAGACCGCCATCCGCTCCCTCCAGGCTGCTGGCCTCGAGGTCTCGAGCATCCAGGACAAGACCCCCATTCCGCACAACGGCTGCCGCCCCAAGAAGCGTCGCCGCGTGTAACTGAAAGGATCGTATCAATATGGCAATCGACAGGACTCCTGTTCTTAAGCGCTGCCGTCAGCTCGGGATCGATCCCGCTGAGCTCGGTTACAGCAGCAAGAAGGAATCTATCCGTCAGCCCAAGCGCCGTCGCAAGGAATCTGAGTACGGCATGCAGCTGCGCGAGAAGCAGAAGGTCAAGTTCATCTATGGCGTTCTGGAGAAGCAGTTCCACGGCTACTTCAACAAGGCCCGCAAGATGAACGGTGTCACCGGTGAGAACCTCATGATCATCCTTGAGTCTCGCCTCGACAACGTCGTCTTCCGTCTTGGCTTCGCCCGCACCCGCAAAGAGGCTCGTCAGTCCGTCCGTCACGGTCACTTCACCGTGAACGGCAAGCGCGTGGACATCCCGTCCTACCGCGTCAAGGCCGGCGACGTCGTCGCTGTCGGCGAGAAGTTCCGTGACCTCCTCCCCATCAAGGAGGCCCTGATTTCCTCCGAGCGCTTTGAGGTCCCTGGCTGGCTCGAGGTCGATATCGAGAAGCTGTCTGGTAACGTGCTCGCTCTGCCGACGCGTGAGCAGATCAGCGGTGATATCAACGAGCAGCTCATCGTCGAGCTCTACTCTAAGTAGTCCATCCGGGCTGCTGAGGCTGGAGGTAATACATGTCAGAATTCATTAGGCCTCAGGTTCAGGTCGAAGAGATCAACGAGACGTCTGCTCGTGTCTCCGTCGAGCCGCTCGAGCGTGGCTACGGCGATACGCTGGGTAACTCCCTTCGCCGCGTACTTCTGTCCTCGCTCGAGGGTGCCGCCGTCGAGGCTATTCAGATCGATGGTGCACAGCACGAGTTCATGACCATCCCTAACATGGTCGAGGATGTCACCGACATCGTCCTGAATGTCAAGGGTCTTGTCTTCAGGGCTCTCGGCGCGACCGACGAGGCGACCGCCACCATTTCTGTTGACGGCCCCTGCGAGGTCACCGGTGCGGACTTCTTTATTCCGTCCGAGTTTGAGCTGGTCAACCCCGAGCAGCACATCGCTACGCTTACCGAGGGTGGCCATCTCACCATGAGCATGCGCATCGGCTATGGCCGCGGCTATGTCTCTGGCGAGGCTAACAAGCGCGACAACGATCCCATCGGTGTGATCCACGTCGACTCGCTGTACTCGCCGGTGTCCCGTTGCGCCAAGCTCGTTGAGGCTTGCCGTGTCGGTCAGCACACCGACTACGACCGCCTTGTCCTCGAGATCGAGACCAACGGCTCCATCGCTCCGCGCGACGCCGTGGTCCAGGCTGCCAATATCATCAACCAGCATATGGCTGCCTTTATGAACCTTGCCGAGACCCCCGAGGTCGAGGAGGAGGCTTCGATCTTCGCTCCCGAGGTCACCAACGACAACGCCGAGCTGGACAAGCAGATCGAGGATCTGGACCTTTCCGTCCGTTCCTACAATTGCCTTAAGCGCGCCAGCATTCACTCGGTCCGTCAGCTCGTTGAGTTCTCGGAGAACGATCTGCTTAACATCCGTAACTTCGGTGTTAAGTCGATCGAGGAAGTGAAGGACAAGCTTGAGTCCATGGGCCTGAGCCTGAAGGCTTAATGCTTCGCATATTTGAGGAGAAACTAGACCATGCGTCACAACGTTAAGAAGGGCCTGAAGCTCGGCACCGATGCGAGCCACACCAAGGCCATGAAGAAGAGCCTGGCCAAGGCCCTCTTCGAGAACGACCGCATCAAGACCACCGAGACCCGCGCTAAGGCGCTGCGTTCGGTCGTCGATCCGATCATCACCTGGGCCAAGAAGGGCGACCTGCACTCTCGTCGTCTGGCCATCGCCAAGCTCGGCGATAAGCAGCTCGTTGCCGAGATCTTCGACAAGGCTGCCCAGGGCATGTGGCAGGACCGCAACGGCGGTTACACCCGCATCATGAAGCTCGGCAATCGTAAGGGCGACAACGCTCCTATCGTTATCATGGAGCTCGTCACCGAGCCTTGCACGCCTAAGGCCAAGAAGGCTGCTCCGGCCCCCAAGAAGGCCGCTGCTCCCAAGAAGGTCGAGGCCGTCGAGGAGGCTCCTGCTGAGGAGACCGCTGAGTAGACAATCCGTCTGCATAGGCTATATTCGAGGGGTACGTTCGCGTACCCCTCTTTTTTTGTCGCGATACCGTTGATTGTTTGTTGGGAGCGCCCATGACCGCGCCGTCTGATTTCAATTCGATTCCTGAGCTCGATGCCACGCTTGTATTCCGTGTTGCCTATGATGGCTCGTCCTATAGCGGATTTGCCGAGCAGCCGGGCCAGACGACCGTTGCGGGCGAGTTACGCCGCGCTATCGAGACGCTGCTGCGCCGCCCGATCGATCTGACGTGTGCGGGTCGTACCGATGCCGGCGTGCATGCGGTGGCCCAGTACATTAGCGTGCCCGTAACGGACGCTGAGCTCGCTTGTACGCGCCGTAGGTGGCTGAGGGCTATGGATGCCCTCCTGCCCAAAGATATCGCCATAAACGAGGTCTACAAGGCCCGTAGGGGCTTTTCTGCCCGCTTTGACGCGCGGTCCCGTACGTATACGTACCGTATTGCCGATCGCGATGCGCGCCCCGTGCTCTCGCGCGGTGCGGTGTGGTGGCATCGCTATCCCCTCGACGTCGATGCGATGGCGGCCGCCTGCCCTGCGCTTTTGGGCGAGCAGGACTTTAAGAGCTTTTGCAAGGTTGCCTCGGCCGTTGGCAAGCCCACGCATCGCTGCGTGATGCGTGCCGAATTTGGCCATGAGGTTGCGTTTGGCGAGGACATCCTGACGTTCACCATCGAGGGCAATGCGTTTCTGCATTCGATGGTCCGTACGATCGTGGGCACGCTTGTCGAGATTGGCATGCATCGCCGTGAACCCGAGTGGATGCGCGAGGTTATCGATGCTTGCGACCGTACCGCTGCGGGCCCCACGGCTCCTGCCTGCGGCCTTACGTTTATGGGCGTGGATTACGATCCCGCCGAGCTTGTCGTGCTCGACTAGGGGAGGGCTCGACGTGTCGTGCGTCGACACCTGTCATCTGTGGGCTGCGCGTGTGCAACATCTGTTCTTGGCGTGCAATGCAACCGGTGTCTCATTGCTTTTATTGCCGGGGTGTACCATGAACCACGGTTTGATTCATTGCTGTCGAGAGGACGGATAATTTGGTTCGACGTGGCTCGCATCCGCGACTTTCGGTGATCCTTGTGGTAGAAGGTTCGCCCAGCTATGCGATGCGTGCGCTCGAGAGTATCCAGAACCAAGACCTCTACGATTTGCAGATTGTCGTTGTCTGTCGCGATACTGCGCCCGGTGTGCGCCATTCGCTTCAAGTTGCTGCCGACAGGGACATCCATATTGATTTGATTGACGTCGAGGACGCGACGCGCGGCGCGTGTCTTCGTGCCGGTTTTGCTGCCTCGCGCGGCTCTCAAATCATCGCCATGAACGCCGATGAGTGGTTTGCTCCGCAATCCCTTTCCAAGATGGTCGATATCGCGTGCGATACTGCGGCAGACATAGTGTTCCCCACGGTGTCGCTCGACCGCTATGATGCACATCGAGAGCGCCATTCGCGTGTCTTGGATGCTGCCTCTATTGTCATTGAAGACAAGTCTTCGATGGTGGCCGGGCTGCCTCAGTTGATTTTAGGCGGCTTGGTTGCTCAAGTCTCTGGCGTGATGTATAGCCGTCCGCTGTTTGAGGCATGCCTTTTGTGCGACAAGGCGTTTCGCACAGTTGGGTTTATGGCATGCGCGCTCTCGCAGGCGCAGCGCGTCTCCGGATGCGGCGACGCTTGTTTCCACGCGGTGGCGCCTAAGCTTACAGATGCCTTTGATCCCACCATGTATGCCAGGGTATCCGATGACACCCGAGCACTCGACGAGCTTGCGGACTCACTCTCGGAAGCAGATAGCGGTGGCCGGCTCAAGCTGGCAAGCCAAAAGTTCTACTTTGCCGGACTGGTCGCCTGCATCGAGAATTTGTGTCTGAGCCCGCATGGGGTGTCGTCAATCGAGCGTTCCGCCCGCATGCGTGATATGCTCGAGGCGCCTCGAACCCGTCAGATGGTCGCCGCGCTCAAGGATAACCATCGGGGGCTCGGTCTGTTGTTTGGGCCGATCGCTAGCGCCAAGCCCGCGCGTTGCGTGATGTGTACGCATCTGGCAGCTTTTCTTAACCGGACGGGCGCAAAAACCGCCTAAACGGCTCATTACGAAACAAACTTGCATAGAATTGTTTCGAAATGCGTTCTTATACACAAAAGCCTTCAAATAGCGTTAAACTATTCAATCACTGATTGATTGTCTCCGCCATCTTTTGGAGTGAGGGTTTGTATGGCTAAAAAACGCAATGGGCGCCAGGATGCCATTAGAGATATTGTGCGCAATAAGGACGTCCGCACGCAGCGTGTGCTGGTCGATGAGCTCCGTGCTATGGGCTTTGATTGCACGCAGGCGACTGTCTCTCGCGATATTGCCGATATGGGGCTGCGTAAGCTCCCTGAGGGCATCTATGTTCTGGCAGAGGACCTGCACCTGCAGCGCATGGTTTCCGAGCTCGTAACGGGCGTTCTGCGTACCGATAATCTGGTTATGATCAAGGCTCAGCCTGGCACGGCTTCCGGCATCGCCGCCGCCGTTGATGCGGCAGAGTTGCCCGATGTGCTTGGCTCGCTTGCCGGCAACGATACGATTTTGGTTATTGCCCAGACGGCCGAGGACGGCGAGCGTCTCGAGGCGCTGATCAATAAGCTGAGCAATTCTCGCAAGTAGGCGTGCGGGTCGTGCGCTCGGCACTGCGTGCGCTTACATAGTGGCTTGTAAGGGGTGTCGACGTTGGTCGGTATCCCTTTTTGTTTGCCGGTATAAAGACCGCCCACCAGGTCGCTTCAAACTAAAAGGCCCCGAGCAGTTCAATAAGCTGCTCGGGGCCTTGTTGGCTTTAGTCGCGTACTTCTTAGCCGACCGTATCGTCAGGCGTGGGCGAGGGGTCGGGAGTGGGAGTGGGCGTAGGCGTAGGCGTGCCGCCATCGCCGCCGGTCGAACCACCAGTGGAGCCGCCCGTCGAGCCACCGGTCGTACCGGTGCCGCCGGTGGTGTCGCCGCCCGTGGTCTCGGTGGTCGTGGTCGTCGTGGTAGTCGTTGTGGTGGTTTCCTCTTCCTCTTCGTCCTTGTCCTTGTCGTCGTTCTCCGACTTCTTGGTGTTATTGGTGCCGTAGAACTTCCAGACGCTGTTGTTCTTGTAGGTGGGCGCCGTTCCGGTCGCAAACTCCTCGCGCTCGGTACCGGTCAGAACGGTGTTCATAAACCGCTTAAAGACAGGCAGGTTGGTGCTGTCGCCCAGCAGGTCCGTGCCGTACTTTTGGATGGGGATCTCGCCCGCGGAATAGCCGGTCCACAGGGCGCACGCCAGCTGCGGGGTATAGCCGCAGAACCACAGGTTGGTGGTGTTGTCGGTGGTGCCCGTCTTGCCGGCATAGGGCTGGTTGACACTCAGGGCGCCGGCAGCACCCGTACCGCTGCCCTTCATGACGCCGGACAGAACATCGGTGACCGCGGCGGCCTCGCCCTCGGTAAGCACCTGTGAGGGATTGTCGGTGTGCTGGTACAGCACCGAACCGGTACGAGAATCAATCTCGGTGATGGCGATCGGCTGGCGATAGTAGCCGCCGTTGGCAAACGTCGCGTAGGCGGCGGCCATCTCGAGTGGCGAGATCGAGCCGGTGCCGAGCGTCATGACGGGAACGTCCTCGATGTTGTCCTTGGCGGGGTCGATGCCGAGCTTTTTGACGAGCGAGATGATCTTGCTGTTGCCGACGGCTTCCGCCACCTGGATGTAGCCGGTGTTGGAGGAGTATGCCGTCGCCTGCTTAAGAGTGATGTTGCCATAGCTCTGGTTGGCGTAGTTTTGTACCTCGGTTGTGGTGCCCTTGGCCTTGAGCGGCGAGTTGCAGTTGAGGGTGACGTTGGGGTTCATGCCGTTTTGGATGGCAGTTGCCAGCGTAAAGGCCTTAAAGGTGGAGCCGACGGGACGCTTGGCCGTGGCATGGTTTACGTGGTTCTCGTCGGCGTTGTAGTCGTAGCCGCCCACCATGCACTTGATGTAGCCGGTCTTGGGGTCGACGACGACCATGCCCATGTCCAGGCCGTCAAGCGAGAGCGTGTCGAGCTGCTCGCGGACGGCATTCTCTGCCACCTGCTGCATCGTGGGGTCGATGGTGGTCTTGACGGTCAGGCCGCCCTTAAAGAGCACGTCGGTCGAGAACTCCTGCTCCAGTAGCTGCTTGACGTAGGAGACAAAGTAGGGCTGCGAGTATACGTCGACGCCGCTGCCCGAGATTTCGGTCACGTTGAGGGTGATGGGCTCGGCCTGTGCGGCATCGTGCTCCTCCTGGGTGATGTGGCCCAGGCGCAGCATGTTGTCGAGAACCTTGTTGCGGCGAGACAGTGCCAGATCGGGGTTGACCGTGGGGTCGTACTGCGAAGGCGAGTTGGGAAGGCCGATGAGCAGCGCGGCCTCGCTGAGGGTGAGGTCGGCGGCGCTCTTGGACAGATAGGTCTCGGCTGCGGCCTCGATGCCGTAGGCGCCGTGGCCGTAATAGATGGTGTTGAGGTACATCATGAGGATCTCGTCTTTGGAGTACATGTCCTCCATCTTGATGGCGATGTAGGCCTCGCGCACCTTACGCTCAATGGTCGAGTCGAACTGCTCCTCCTGCAGGATGGTGTTGCGCACCAGCTGCTGGGTGATAGTCGAGGCGCCTTCGTGCCCGCCGCCGAGGGTTGCCACCGCAGCACGCGCGATACCCCACAGGTCGATACCGCCGTGCTCGTAGAAGCGCTCGTCCTCGACGTCAACGGTGCCCTGCAGCACGTAGGGGGAGACCTCGTCCTTGGTGATGGATTTGCGGTTTTGCGTGTAGAAGCTCGCGATCTTGTTGCCGTTGCAGTCGACGATCTCGGTGGGCTCGCTCACCAGATACGCGTTGGCGTCGGTGTAGTCGGGCAGATCGGACAGCCAGCGGTTGACGTTGCCGACCATGCCGATGCCAAACGCCACGCCCGCAATCAGCAGAAAGCCCAAAAACGAGAGCAGGATTATGGGCAGGGCGTGCGTCTTTGAACGGCTGTGTCCCTGTCGTTGGCGAGGACCCATATATTGACCTCCAGGTATGTCGTGCCGGACGGTGGATGTGCCGTCGGGGCAGGATGGACATAAGTTATTACACGATAAACCAAACGGGGCGCGCGAGGCCTCGTGTATGCTGGAAGACGGCATTTTTCAGAGTGAATGCATACCTTGGTAAGGAGTTTGTCGATGGCGATTCGGGCGATGGGGCCGAGCGGACAATGCGAGACTGGATTGGATGTCGTCAGTGCGGCGCTGCCCGAGCTGCTGGCGCCGGCGGGCGGACTCGACCAGATGCTTGCGGCTATCGCCGCGGGTACCGATGCCATCTATGCGGGGTTGGGCGGCTTTAACGCCCGTGTGAGCGCCCACGGCTTTACGGATGACGAGTTTGCGCGCGGCTGCGCCGTGGCGCATGCCCATGGCGTGCGTGTGTACGTAACGCTCAACGTGTTCGTGTTTGACGATGAGTTGTCCGACGCGGTGGCGTTGGGAGCTCATGCACTGGAGCTGGACGCCGATGCTCTGATTGTCGCCGATGCCGGGTTGGCCTGCGCGCTGCGCGCGGCGATTCCCGGGGTCGAGATTCACCTGTCCACGCAGGCGGGCGCTCATAGCGAGGGTGCCGTGCGGCTTGCCGCCGATGAGCTGGGGGTCGAGCGCGTGACGACGGCACGCGAGCTGACGGTCGACGAGATTGCGGCGCTCTGTGCCACGGGCGTGCCCATCGAGGTATTCTGCCACGGTGCGATTTGCATCGGCTATTCGGGGGCGTGCGAGTTCTCGGCCCTGCGGCGTGGACGATCGGCGATGCGCGGCGACTGCACGCAGCCGTGCCGTCTGGCGTACGACCTAGTGGACGAGGCGGGACAGAGCGTTGTCGCCGTCGAGGGAGATCGTCTGCTGTGTCCGCATGACTATCTGGGTATTGCGCATCTGCCCGAGCTTGTAGATGCTGGCGTTGCGTCGCTCAAGATCGAGGGGCGCATGAAGAACCCCGATTACGTATTCAACGTGGTGCGGGCGTGGCGCCGGGCGCTCGATATGCTGCGCGACGGCGCGTGGGACCCCGGTACCGTGGAAGAGCTTGAGCGCGAGCTGGGAAGGTCGTTTAACCGTGGGTTTACCGATGCGTACCTGCGAGGGCGTTCGGGTGCCGAGCTGATGAGCTTTGAGCGTGCAATTAACCAGGGCGTGCGCGTGGGGCGCTTGGTCGCTGTGGGCCACGAAGAGGTGACCGTTGAGCTCGATGCCGCCGTGGCGGCGGGCGATACGCTCGAAATCCGATTTTACCCGGGTGCCGACGCGCGTCCCGATGTGCCCAAGCGCTGGCCACAGGTGCCTTGCCCCGTGGATGCCGCTGCGGGAGAGCGCATCGTCGTGCATTGCAAACGTAAGGTGGACGCGGGCTGCGAGGTCTATCTGATTCGCAGCGCCGGCGTGTTGGATCAGACGGCGGCGGTGTTGGAGCGCATGCGGGCCGAGGCGGATGCGATTGCGCCCGTTGCGCGTGCCGTTGAGGTGCTGCCCTTTGAGGACGCTGCGGTGGATGGCGGTGCGTCGACGGAGTTGGTGGGGTCGGCGGGGCCGGCAAAGCGCGAGGATTTTGCTCGTATGGTCTTTGCCTGGGAGCTGATGGATGTGGGTCCGCGCGATGAGCGAGATCTGTCCGATACAACGGTGGTGCTCGACGAAGTGTGCCGCGCGGGCGACGCCGAGCGGACTCGGGCGCTTATGCAGCGTGCCGGGCGCGTCGTCTGCCGCAATCTGGGACAAGTGGCGATGGCCCGCGAGCTGGGCACAACGTTTGACGTGGCGGCGCCGGTGTTCTGTGCCAATCGGGCCACGCTTACCTGGCTGCGCGGACTCGGTGCGGGGCGGGTGTGCTTGTCGGCCGAGTTGCTCGGCAATGATGCGGAGCGTGTTGCCGAGCTTGCCGCTTGCCCCGGTGTCTTGGGGCCTGTCGATGCCGACCGTCCCGAGCTCATGGTGTGCGAGCACTGCTTGCTGACTGCCGAGGGCGCCTGCGCCACGGATGCAACGGGGCAGGTCCGTTGCCGTGACTGCTCGCGCCGTCAGCAGGCGCGCTTTTTGGTCGAACGTGACGGCACGCGTTTGCCGGTCGTTATCGACGCGTGCGGCAGGACGAGGATTTTCCTGTCGTAGGTGCCGCGTCGCGCTGTTTTGGTTATTATTAGTGGGTTTATGAACTTCCAGCACCGCCGTATCCGGTGAGGGTGCTATAGCAAAAGGAGGATACCCAATGCTGTCTGTTGACGAGCAAATGCGTATCATCACCTCGGGTGCAGCGCAGATCGTCCCCGAGGCCGACCTTCGCAAGAAGCTTGAGAAGGGCGAGCCCCTCAACATCAAGCTCGGCGTCGATCCCACCAGCCCCGACCTGCACCTGGGCCATGCCGTGCCCCTGCGCAAGATGCGTCAGTTCCAGGACCTGGGCCACAACGTCACCCTTATCATCGGCAACGGCACTGCGCTGATCGGCGACCCCTCGGGCAAGAACTCCACCCGCCCGCAGCTTTCGCAGGAGCAGATCGAGGCCAACGCCGAGACCTACGTGAGCCAGGCCATGAAGATCCTGGACCCCGAGAAGACCACCATCGTGCACAACGGCGACTGGATCCTTTCGATGGACCTGGCCGGCCTGCTGCAGGTGTGCTCCAAGTTCACCGTCGCCCGCATCCTCGAGCGCGACGACTTTACCAAGCGCTACCAGTCCCAGACGCCGATTGCCCTGCACGAGTTCCTGTACCCTGTGATGCAGGCCTTCGACTCCGTGCAGATCAAGGCCGACGTCGAGATGGGCGGCACCGACCAGCTCTTTAACCTGCTCGCCGGCCGCGAGCTCATGGAGAAGATGGGCATGGAACCGCAGATCGCGCTCACCATGCCGCTGCTCGAGGGCACCGACGGCGTCCGTAAGATGTCCAAGTCCTACGGTAACTACATCGGCCTGACCGATGCTCCCAAGGATATGTTCGGCAAGACCATGTCCATCCCCGACGAGATGATTGGCAAGTACTATCGTCTGGCCAGTTCGCTCACCCCGGCCGAGGTCGACAAGATCGATGCCGCCCTGGCCGATGGCTCCGCCGACCCCTACGAGCTCAAGCGCGCTCTAGGCCGCGACCTGTGCGACACCTACCACGGTGCTGGCGCCGGCGACGAGGCTCAGGCCGAGTTCGACCGTGTGTTCAAGGAGGGCCAGCTTGCCGACTTCCCCGATAAGCACGTTGAGCTGACCGTCAACGACGAGGGCCAGATTTACCTCGCTGGCCTGCTCAAGGACCTGGGCCTTTCGGCCAGCGCCGGTCAGGCCCGCCGCGACATCGACGGCGGCGGCGTCAAGATCAACGGCAAGGCTGTGGCTCCCAAGAGCTACAACATCGATCCGAGCGCCCTCAAGCTGGGCGACACCCTCTCCGTGGGCAAGCGCAAGGGCTTTAAGTTGGTCTAACGAGCGAGTTGACCTCACAAGTGCAATAAGGCCGCAGCCGGGATTTCCGGCCGCGGCCTTTTAGTTACGCGGTTTTACGAAACCGCGTAACGGCTCGACGCTGCAAACCCGCCAGAGCGGCAATCTGCCTTTCAACTTCGGCGGCATGACCAGAAGGTCA